>JAFMIA010000087.1 GCA_017854255.1 Pseudomonadales bacterium | reverse complement strand
CGCTGAATCTGCTTTTTCATCTCGATCACTTCGGAGTTGTGCTGCTGGCGATAGTTTTGGTTCGAGCCAATATCTTCTTGTGCTTCGCTGATCTGTTTCGCCATCACCGTACCGGCTCGCCGCAAGGTTTCAAGCGCATCGGCTTGGTCCTGATTTTGTTGTCGGATCAGCGCAAGCTCCGTTGAGAGATCTTCACTATCCATCGACCGTTGCTGCTTCACGCTGATCAGGTCTTTATTTAAGGCATCAATTTTAGCGCCAACACCTGAAACCGCCCCCGCAATCGGATCCAGCTCGGCTTTGAAGCCGGTAATCGCTGTCTCAAGGTCTTCAGCAACCTTTTCAATTTTAGGTCTGTTCTGACGGTAAGCGACCGCCCAAAGCTTATCAATTTCACTCATATTGGTGTTCGATTGCGCCTGCATTGTCTCGAATGTTTTTGAGACATCCGTTCCGGTCGCCGCGAGCCTGCTTTCAAGCTCTCCAATGCTGGCCTGACTTTTTTCTAAAAGCCCATTGGCTTCATCAAGCTTGGTTTGAACTTGAAAGAGCACGTATCCACCAAAACCCATCACTAACAGCATCAAAACAACGACGAACATCAAGATGCCGTTGAAGTTACTCTGCTTCGGCGCCTCAGAGCGACCACCACGGCGATAGGAAGAAACATCCGCAGCGTCAGGCGTAATGGACGGCAGATCATCTAAATTTTTTATGTCATCGTTCATAAAGGCGCTTTCCAAAAAAAACGGGACCTTAAAGGCCCCGCATTTTAAGCTATTTTACGGATTCCGCTACAGTAAGTGCATGCAACCATAGAGCACAGCCGTAAGTCCCAATCCGCAATGAATCACACCAACGACTGAGGTCATAGGGCCCTGCTTGCCGCGAATGGCATTGACTTGCAACAACAAAATAATGGCAAAGACTGCGACCAAACTCACGGTTGATGCGGCCATCTCATCGGTGACCATACCGCTTGGTAAATGCGCCGAAGACCCCATAAAAAACAGCATTGGGATGGAAAACAACGTGTTGGTCCGAGACGCCAGACCGGCTTTTGGCGCAGCAGCTGCGGCTTCCGGCAGCGCTTCACCGCCGCCCGCGACTTGTGTTGCGGAGGCGATCACTATTTTTTGGTTTGGCCAAATAATGAACCAAACGTTAAAAGCCATGAGCGTGCCCAACGTTGCGCCAACCGTAATATCATAGGTCATAGCGCCGTGGAGACGATATAACAGATAAAGACCCGTCAAGAAGGTAAAGGCTGCACCCCAACGGAACCACCACAGCGCGCGCGGCACAAGCTTCTGAATCGCACCAGAGCGGTGATCCGCATCGGCTTCTTTAAAATACTCCGTTTGAACGAAGTTAAAGTAATACAACAACCCGATCCAAACGATACCAAACAGAAGATGGCCCCATCTAACGAGGTAGTTCACACCGTATTCTGAAAATAATGGAATATCCATACCCTTCCCCTAATATTGTTTAACGAAACCTAATGCCTTTTTGAACGCGTTCTCGGAACGTCTTCACCGCCGTACTATAACAAACTTTTCCCAAAACATAAGCTTTTACAGGCCGAAGTCAGAACGACTTCAAACACACCAACCCTTGTAGCTTGCCGGCGTCATCATACTCAATCTCGAACCAGCCTTGGACACCATCTTGGGTTACGAATCGGCGCAGTAACTCAGCCGAAAATTGCAGCCGCTGGCCATTTTCCGCGGTCACGACAACGTGTCTGGCCTGACCGGAATAGTAGCGCTGCATCTCTTGCGCTGAAATTCTGAGAGGAAATTGATTCTTCATAGAGCGTAAAAATTAAAACGTTTAAGCGGCTAACACAACCGAACAAATCGACAAAAAAAACCCCGCATTTAGCGGGGCTTTTTCATCAGGGGTTGGACTACATCATACCGCCCATACCGCCCATACCGCCCATACCACCCATGTCAGGCATACCGCCGCCTGCAGGTGCATTCTCTTCAACCACATCCGTTACCATACACTCCGTTGTGATCATAAGACCCGCAACCGATGCGGCTGCCTGAAGTGCTGTGCGAGTTACTTTGGCAGGATCTGGAATACCAAAGTCGATCATATTGCCATACTCACCGGTCGCAGCATTAAAGCCTTCGTTGCCAGAGAGTTGCTTGACCTTGTCAACAACAACAGAGCCTTCGGCGCCCGCATTCTCGGCGATTTGTCGAATTGGGGCTTCCATCGCGCGACGACAAATGTTGATCCCAACATTTTGATCTTCGTTGTCGCCAACCAGGTCATCAAGGGCTGTCAGTGCGCGAATCAACGCAACACCACCGCCTGCAACGATCCCTTCTTCAACCGCAGCACGAGTTGAATGCAGCGCGTCTTCAACGCGTGCTTTCTTCTCTTTCATTTCCAACTCAGAGCCAGCACCCACTTTAATAACCGCAACGCCACCGGCAAGCTTTGCAACCCGCTCTTGTAGCTTTTCACGATCGTAATCAGAGGAAGTTTCTTCAATCTGAGTTCGGATCTGCTTGACGCGTGCTTCGATATCATCTGATGCACCAGAGCCGTCAACAATCGTCGTATTTTCCTTCGTCAAGGTAATGCGCTTGGCCTGACCTAAGTCTTCCAAGGATGCGCCTTCAAGAGACAAGCCCACTTCTTCAGAAATGACCGTGCCGCCCGTCAGAATTGCAATATCCTGCAACATTTCCTTACGTCGATCACCAAAGCCAGGTGCCTTAGCAGCAGCAACCTTAACGATCCCGCGCATGTTGTTCACAACGAGGGTTGCTAAGGCTTCGCCTTCAACGTCTTCGGAGATAATCATCAGAGGCCGACCAGACTTGGCTACGGCTTCGAGTACCGGGAGGAGGTCACGGATGTTTGAAATTTTCTTATCAAACAACAACACATAAGGATCTTCGAGCTCTGCGCTCATGTTTTCCTGATTGTTGATGAAATAAGGTGAGAGGTAACCGCGGTCAAATTGCATGCCTTCAACCACATCTAGCTCGTTTTCGATGCCTTGACCTTCTTCTACCGTGATCACGCCTTCTTTACCGACCTTCTCCATGGCTTCAGCCAGGATATCGCCAATCGCTGTGTCACTGTTTGCCGACACACTACCGACCTGCGCGATGGCTTTAGGATCATCACAAGGTACGGCCAAGCCTCTTACGACTTCAACAGCCGCGGTGACCGCTTTATCAATCCCGCGCTTGAGGTCCATTGGATTCATGCCCGCCGCAACCGCTTTAAGGCCTTCGTTCAAAATCGCCTGAGCCAAAACCGTTGCTGTTGTCGTGCCATCACCGGCGACATCAGACGTTTGTGACGCAACTTCCTTCACCATTTGAGCGCCCATGTTTTCGAACTTGTCTTTCAGTTCGATTTCTTTGGCAACCGAAACGCCATCTTTCGTGACCGTTGGGGCACCGAAAGACTTGTCCAAGATCACGTTACGGCCCTTAGGACCGAGGGTTACTTTTACGGCATCTGCCAGGACGTTTACGCCTTTGAGCATTCTTTGTCTGGCTGAATCGCCAAACCTTACATCTTTAGCTGTCATATCAAATATTCCTTGTGTCGTTCTGTGTAATGGGTGTCAAACCGATAAGAAAGCGCTTACTCAACAACGCCAAAAACTTCGCTTTCACTCATAACAAGCAATTCTTCACCGTCGACTTTGACGGTACTGCCGGCGTATTGGCCGAAAAGCACTTTGTCACCAACTTTCAAATCAACCGACTGAACGGACCCGTTTTCAAGCTTTTTGCCCGTACCTACGGCCAAAACTTCGCCTTGAGAGGGCTTTTCCGCCGCTGACCCTGGAATTACAATCCCACCAGCTGACTTGGTTTCCTCTTCCAGACGTCGTACGACCACTCGATCTTGTAATGGACGAATATTCATTCTGATCTCCCAAATTAACGTTAAACTGACCCGTTGATCAGTTCGTTTTTATCTGCATTGAACCAGTTCAACCTTCTTGCCGACCGGTTTTCTGGCACTCTCCCCTAAGGAGTGCTAATAATAGGGTCACTTTTTCCAGAGTCAAGGGTCGGGCCTTAAAATCAATTGGATTTGATCTCAGCGCCGGACTCAACAAAGGCCCGCTTTGAAATTAAAAGGTAGGTGAGGCGATGGCCCTGTCCTTAGACTTAAAACGATCCATCTGGCAGGTTGTGGCCTCAATCCCCGTGGGTCGGGTTGCAACCTACGGGCAGATTGCGAGCATGGCCGGCCAGCCTGGCCGGGCGCGTTGGGTTGGTCGGTTGTTGTCGGAACTACCCCAGGCAACCACCCTGCCATGGCACCGAGTCGTGAACGCCAGCGGTCAGATCACCAATCCTCATGCATTGATACAAATTCAACGCCTTGCCCTCGAAGGCATTAAAGTCAATAACGCAAGACTCTCCCTCAAACAGCATCAATGGCAACCCTCGCGCCATTTGGGCTCGATTACACAAAGTGAAACAGGGCAAAGCGCGTAATCAGTTAAGCAAACTCAGTTGATGCGCCAAATTGGGCCGTGTTAACGCTCAAGCCGCATGCAAAATGGGGGGTCATCGATGATCTAAAAGCGTTGTGCGCTCTCGATGAACGAGATAGAGCACCATCACAATTGCGGGAACCCCCAACACCCCAGCACCCACAAAAAACAGTGGATAGCCGAAGGTATCAACGGCGATGCCGGAAAAGCCACTCGTGAACTTGCCTGGCAAGGTCATTAACGAGCTAAACAACGCATATTGCGTCGCGGTATAGGCTGTGTGGGTTAAGCTCGACAAATAGGCGATAAAGCTGGTTGCCGCAATCCCGCCGCTCAAGTTATCTGCCCCGATGATCAGGGCCAGCCAAACCAGGTTCGGCTCGGTCAAAGCCAAAAGTGCAAAGAGCAGATTGGTCAAAGCCACTGCAACCCCACCAATCAGCAAGGTCATCAAAACGCCCCAGCGAACCACCAAAACGCCGCCCAGAAATGACCCCAGTATCGACAAGGCAAATCCCAACCCCTTCGCAATATTGGCGATCTGGAGTTTGGTATAGCCTAAATCCAAATAAAACGGGTTGGCCATAATGCCCATCGTGATATCACTCAGTCGATACAGTGCGATAAAGCTGAGTAAGAACATCGCAAAGCGGCCATTTCGCACAAAAAAGTCTGCAATCGGCGCGAGAAACAACCCATGTAGTCCTGGCCACGTCAAAGGCGCCGCTTTGGCGCCCGGCGCAGATTCATCATTTGCCAATGCAGGCCTTGGAATCAGTAACGTGGTGACAAGTCCCACGCCGCCACAGAGCGCCATCACTTGATAGGCCTCAGCCCAACCCAAATATTCTGCGGCGTAGAGCGCGCCGGCGCCCGAAACCAAAAGCGCCGATCGATATCCAAGAATATAAGCTGCGGACAACGCCGCTTGATCCTGAGCCGGCGCCGCCTCGATGCGATAGGCATCAATGGCAATATCTTGAGTTGCCGATGAAAAGGCCACAACCAGTGCCAGCACTGCAAGACTAGTTAACTGCGCCGGGCCCACCCAGCTCATCCCAACAAGCGCAAGCATAATGCCAAGCTGGGCGAGCAACATCCAACTTCGGCGCCGCCCTAAAGTGCGATTGAGCCAGGGCAGCTTCAAGCGGTCCACAAAGGGCGCCCATACCACCTTGATGGAATACATCATCCCGACCCAAGCAAAAAAACCGATCGCTGAACGGCTCACACCTTCGTCTCGCAGCCAAGCGGTCAGGGTTGAAAATACCAAAAGATAGGGCAGCCCTGCGGAAAAACCCAGGAAGGCCAATGAGACCACAACGGGTTTGCGGTACACCAAGAAGGATTCGAGCCAAGTTGGCCGTCCTCCGGCAGGCTGCGGCGGCATCAGTCTCTAAAGTTCTGGTACTGCAGTGGGACCTCAAATCCGGCCGCTTTAATCTCGGCCATCACACCCTGCAGGTCATCTCGCTTTTTACCCGTCACCCGAACCTGATCACCCTGAATCGCGGCCTGCACCTTTAACTTCTTATCCTTGATGAGTTTAACGATCTTTTTGGCAAGCAGTGTCTCAATGCCTTGCTTCATGGCAACCGTTTGGTGCAGTAATTTACCGCTAGGCATAATCGCCCCAGGATCCATCACCATGGGGTCAACCGAGCGCTTGATTAATTTTTCTCGGAGGATATCCATCATCTGATCGAGCTGAATATCAGCCTGGGCTGTCAGCTTAATATCGCTCCCCAAGCGCTCAAAAGACGCGGTGATGCCTCTGAAATCATATCGCGTCGACAATTCTCGATTCGCCTGATCGACCGCATTGTGCACCTCTTGTAAGTCGACTTCCGACACCACATCGAATGAAGGCATGCTCAGCTCTCCTATGATTAAACCCTTGCAGCATATCAGAATCACATCATTTTAATGAGCCAAACCCCAGTGTGGACTGAGACTATTGGCAATGATTACCGTAGACTGAGAAAACTTAAATTAGAGAATAGTTATGGGCAAGCGACTGTCAAAAATCTATACCCGCACCGGCGATCAGGGCGAAACAGGCCTAGGCGATGGCAGCCGAATTTTTAAGAATCAACCCAGAGTGGTCGCCATGGGCGATATCGATGAGCTTAACGCCCATTTAGGACTCTTGATCGAGCAGTTGAACGAGTCATCCATAGCCGAGTGCGCTGAGTGGGTGCCTTTCCTTCGGTATTGCCAGCATCGGATATTTGATTTGGGGGGCGAAATTTCTATTCCTGGGTTTGAACTCATCCATCGCGATCATGTTGCGCTCATTGAGACCGAGCTGGATAAATTAAATGAGCCTTTAGCGCCCTTGGAAAATTTCATTCTGCCAGGCGGCTCACTGCTGATTGCGCAGTGTCATGTTGCTCGATGCACTTGCCGGCGGGCCGAACGAGCGGTCATTACGCTCTCCGAGTCTGACACCATCAATGCCGAAGGCCTCAAGTTCTTAAACCGTTTTTCAGATTTTCTCTTTGTATTGTGCCGCTCGATCGCCGTTGCCACCAAGACCCCGGAAGTTCTCTGGCAGAAGGATCATTTGAGCCCTAGTGCCGAATCATTAAACGGCGAGTAGCCGAACATCGCTGAGCTGCCGGCTGAGTTCGACCATGAATCGCGCAGCTTCCGCGCCATCGATCGCGCGATGATCGTAACTCAAAGCCAGCGGCAAGATTTTTCGGGGTTCGAGCGCGCCCTCAACGTATCGAGGCAGGACCTGCGTTCGCGCAACCCCTAAGATGGCAACCTCGGGGCCGTTGACAATGGGCGTAAATCCCGTGCCACCAATGCCGCCCAGACTCGAAATGGTAAACGTCGTGCCCTGCATTTGACCCGGCAACAACTTTTTATTCCTAGCAAGCTCAGCCAGTTCTGCTGCGCTGCGCGCAAGCGCGGCGATTGACTGCAGGTCTGCGCTTTTAACATTCGGCACAACCAAACCATTGGGGGTCTCAACCGCAATGCCAATATTATAAAACCGTTTCACCACCCAATGTTCATACTCGGGGTCAATCGACGCATTAAATCTTGGGTATTTCTTGAGCGCTTGAATGACGGCCTTCATGACAAAGGCGAGGGGCGAGATTTTGATATCGCCCGGCGCAAGGACCTCATTCAAGCCCGCGCGAAACGTTTCGAGATCCGTAATATCCGCCTCATCAAAGTGCGTGACCTGAGGAATCGTTTGCCAACTGTGTTCCAAGTTTTTGGCTGAAACCCGACGGATCCGACTAAGCGGCTCAAAAACCACTTCGCCAAACTGACTGAAATCCGGCAAAGGTTTTTGCCTGGGACCTTCGCGCACCCCTTGCACGGGTTGGGTTAACCGCGCTTTGACAAACTGCTGCACATCTTCTTTTAAAATCCGTTGGCTGGGCCCGGACCCTTGGACCATCGATAAAGCAACCCCAAACTCACGGGCCAATTTTCGCACCGCCGGACCTGCGTGCACGGCTTGACCCGATTCAAACCCCCGAACGGGCGCACTTGAACCCTTATTCTGCCGAGGCGTGTTCGGCACCTGGCCAAGACGCATACCGTCTTCTGCAAACGGCTGGGCAATCTCCTCTGACGGCCCAATGGGTGCCGGCGTTGATGATTTCGGCGGTGTTTTTGACAGCAAAGGTGTTGCCTCGTTGAGCGCTACCGCGTCCCCGCTTGTCACCGTCAACCGAACTGCAACTTCCCCGCCGGTCACCTGATCACCGACATTGAGATCAATCGAGGCCACAAGCCCCGTCGACGACGCCACAATCTCCATGCTGGCTTTGTCCGACTCAAGGAGCATCAAAACTTGGTTTGCGGCCACTTCATCCCCAACCTGACAATGAACCTCTATGACTTCGGCGTCATCAATCTGACCTAGGTCCGGAATAAAAACCGCAACTGTCTGAGATTTGACCGCGCCTGAAACAGCCACCGGCGCGTCATCCGGCGTCTTTGGTGCGCCGGATCCTTGCTCTACGGCTTGCGGCAACTCGCTGCCAGGATAAGCCTCAGAACGTGGCGGATCGATAACATCGGCGTCCGGCCCTGAAACGCCAGCGGCGCTTTCAGGCATTGACTCTCCCGCAGTGACCCCAGCGCTTGCGCTGGTTTCAATGGTCAGCAGCACATCCCCTTCTTTAACCGTCATGCCTGGCGTCATCAGAACCGCGACCACGACCCCATCAAATGCCGCCGGCAATTCAACGCTCGCCTTATCGGACTCCAGCACAACCAAGGACTGATTCTGCTTCACCACATCGCCAGCAGCCACCAGAACCTCAACCAGTTCGATGCCTTCGGCTTCGCCTACATCTGGGACGCTAATCTGTTTAAGCGCCATTACAGGGTCACTGGCTCTGGGCTGGCCGGATCGATGCCCCAGCGCTCGCGGGCCTGCAAAACAACCTCAAGGGCAATGATATTGGACTCCGCCAACGCCTGCAGCGCGGTGTAGGCAATCGAGAACCGATCGACTTCGAAGTGACGGCGCAACTTCTCGCGGGTATCGCTTCGACCAAAGCCATCGGTTCCGAGCACATGATAGTCACCTTGAATTTGAGCCCGGATTTGATCGGCATAAAGCTTGATATAGTCTGTGGCGGCGATGACGGGGTAGCCGCTATCCCCAAGGCAGGCCTGGACATGACTCTGTCGGGCCGGCTGATCTGGGTTCAATCGGTTCCAACGCAAAACAGAATCACCATCGCGTTTGAGTTCGTTGAAGCTGGTCACACTGAAGATGTCTGAGAAGACCTCGAACTCGGTCTGCAAGATCTCAGACGCCGCCAACACTTCCCGTAAAATCGCGCCAGAGCCTAAGAGTTGAACCCGCTTCTTAGACCGCTTTGCTTTGCTGGCGGCGGCTTTCAGTAAATACAGGCCGCGCTTGATACCCGCTTCACAACCCTCGGGCATTGCCGGCTGCTGATAATTTTCATTGGTGACCGTGATATAAAAATACTTAGCCTGCTTTTCAACAAACATCACCTGCAAGCCATGCTGAATAATCACGGCAAGCTCGTACGCATAAGTAGGATCATAGGACACGCAATTGGGCACCGTGCCAGAAAGGATATGGCTATGCCCGTCTTGATGCTGCAAGCCCTCCCCATTGAGCGTTGTTCGACCCGAGGTGCCGCCCAACAAAAATCCGCGGGCACTGAGATCGCCTGCCGCCCAACACAGATCCCCAATCCGCTGAAACCCAAACATAGAATAATAGATATAAAACGGCACCAGCGTTTGCGCATGATTGGAGTAAGAGGTTGCAGCCGCGAGCCAAGCAGCAAATGCGCCGCCTTCATTGATC
>JAFMIA010000086.1 GCA_017854255.1 Pseudomonadales bacterium | reverse complement strand
GAATAGGCGCACGGATATGATTGCCCCCTCGTAATTTGTGCTCAAAATGAGGGTGCTCGCCTTTCAAACGGCGATATTAGATCCAAGGCTGGGAAGGCTTGACCGCGTTCGTTTTATCACGAGCCCGTGAACGACTTGTCAGCCGCAAAGCGTCTTTGCGTGCCCACTGTACTGCGTCGCGAGCGGGTTGGGCGCAACGATTCGCGTATTGCGTGAAGCTTGAGTCTCGTTGTCCCGAACTCCTTCAGAAGATTTCAGCAGCGGGTTGTTTTGAGGCCGGCAGGTGACATTCAAAGACGGTGAGCTGATGCCTAATTTTGGCGCGCCGCCGGAATGCCGTATCGGATGATTGTGTCCGTATTATGGTCGGTTCATGACGCGCAGATATTTCAATTTCGTTTTACCCTTGTTGTGCACGCGATGAAAGACGCCAGCCTGTACGGTGACAATATCTTGGGCATTGACCTCATAGAGTTCTTCTTGCTCGCCCTGACCTTCATCAGGATGTCTAAGATACATCTCACCCGAGCCTTGCGTAAAAAAGAAAATTTCATCTTGGAGGAGGTGCTTGTGCCCAGCAGTTTGTTTACCAGGAAAAAGGTGGGTACTGCTGAGGAGCAAGTTTTCGCCAACATAATTATCCTTTACGGTGTAATTGTCGGTCTCTTTACTAATGTGCCCACCAATATCGTCAAATTCATCTTTCATCGCTTGCTTCCTTCGTTGTAAACGCCATACCTGGTAATTCTGCCTAAAGACGGTTGGATATGATATCCGTCGAGACGAATCCCGCCTAATTAAATTGGAATTGATCGCCCTGAATCTTGATCTGTTTGCAAAATAAGCCAAGAACGAGCCGGTGTGGGCAAGTGCGTTAGCTTGGCGCTTTGCCGGTATTCGAAGTGTTGAACCACTAAGAAAGATGCTTTAGCGACAAAAGAGATCTTAGTCGAGCCGCTATTGCAAAAGACTCAGTCCCGATTACTTTGCGTTTGGCGTCAAGAAGGGTTCGGATGAAGATGAAAATAAAGCTGGCGGTCATGCCGGCTGGTTGCTGAGAGCGCGCCGGCTCTTGTGTAGGGGGTGAGGGTCGATTCCTCAAAAGGGTGCACCTCATCGCCCATGATTGTGACGCGTTCAATCACCCGTTCGCCCTCAAAGTCGTTGAGTACAAAGTGTTGCGTGCAGCGGTTATCCCACATGCAAATCGTGCCCGGTTGCCATTGGTAGCGCAGCGTAAAGCGAGGGCTTGCAACGAATCGCGTTAAGTAATTCAGCAGCATGTCGCTTTCTGTGGCGGACATCTCGACAATGCGCCGGGTAAAATGTTCGTTCACGTAGAGGACTGGCAGGCCGGTTTCAGGATGAACTCGAACGACGGGGTGAATGGCAGTTTGTTCTGGATGATTGTGCGGATGGGCATCATGTAAGGCGCTGAGGCTTCGACACAAGGTTTGCATGGGCTCTGACAGGGCCTCATAGGCTCGATAGAGATTGGTCCACATAGTGTCGCCGCCCACCTCCGGACATTGCTTCATATTCAATATCGACATTTTTGCCGGTTGTTTTTGGAATGTAATGTCGGTGTGCCATTCATCTGCGATCCCCCCTTTGCTTGCGGTTAATCGAAAAATCGAGGCAGGTGTTTGTTCGTCCTTGCCAAGGTTAGGGTGATCCTCTAGGACGCCAAAATGTCGACCTAGGGTAACGTGCTCATCGACAGAGAGGTTTTGTCCGGGAAAAAATAAAACCTGATGCTCGAGCAGTAGGGCTTTCACCTGTTGAATGTCTTCTGCATCGGCTGTGTTGAGGCGAATGCCTGTAATTTCTGCGCCTAAGGCTGCTGAGAGGCGTCTTTGGGACCAAGAGTCAGGGGCTTGTGATGTCATAAACGGTTCCTCAGCACGTGAACTGCAAGAATAAACCAAGGTGGCTGTAAAGGAAATTCGAAGGTGCTGCGGTAGACTAACGTAAAATGATGCTGTCCCGTGCGGGCTTGCTGCAAAGACAGAAGGTTAAAAAGCGATTAAAAGGAGCGACCATGCAAGGACTCTGGTTATCAAAAGGATCCTGGGCGTTTAAACCCGACCTGCTTGATCCGGTTATTGGCTTGGATGAGTCATTGGTTGCTGTCGAGGCCGCGGGAATTTGCGGCACTGATCTGGAACTGGCTCGAGGATATTATGACTTCAATGGCATTCCCGGGCACGAGTTCATTGGGCGCGTGGTCTCGGGCGCCCGTGTAGGCCAGCGCGTTGTTGCGGATATCAATTTGGGATGCGGTCGGTGCCAGCGCTGCCAAGCCGGCGTGCATCGTCATTGCGCCGAGCGCGTCGTCATCGGGATTCATCAGCGTGCTGGCGCATTTGCGCAGTTTCTTTCGGTGCCGAATAACAATTTAATAACGGTGGATGAGGATCTGTCGGATGGGCTTGCGGTGTTGGCTGAACCCGTGGCGGCTGCGCTTGAAATTATTGAGCAAATGCCAAAGCCCTTACCCAGTCGAGTACTGGTGGTTGGCGCTGGTCGGCTGGGATTATTGGTTGCGGAAGTGTTGGCAAGCTTTGATTGCGAGGTTGCAATCTTGGTGCGCAGTCCGGAGCGAGCAGCCCATCTTCAAAATAAGCGCATTCAGGTTGTCACCAGCGTTGAATCAGAATCGTTTGGTTGGCTTGTGGACTGTTCTGGGTCGTCCTCGGGTCTGGCAACCGCTTTGCGGGCTGCCATGCCGCAAGCAATATTGGTCTTGAAAAGCACGCTAACCGACGCTGTTGGGGTTGATTTGAGTCCGATCATGGTAAAGGAGTTGACGGTATTAGGCTCGCGTTGCGGGCCGATGGACAAGGCGCTGGCTTGGCTAGGAGCGGGTCACTTGAGTGTACCTTTATCGGTTCGCTATTCCTTCTCAGCAATCAATTCAGCATTAGAGGCCGCAAAATCGCCTAGGTTTTTTAAGGTGCTACTCGAGCCGGATCCGTGCTAGTTGTCGAGTTGAATCAACTGCAGCGGGGCGCCACCGCCATCGGCATCGAGTACGACATAGCGGAAAAAGCCATTCGGCGCTGACTCTAT
Organism: Pseudomonadales bacterium; assembly: GCA_017854255.1. Taxonomy (GTDB): domain Bacteria; phylum Pseudomonadota; class Gammaproteobacteria; order Pseudomonadales; family Azotimanducaceae; genus UBA9926. The sequence continues at coordinate 6,898 of JAFMIA010000086.1, read as the reverse complement.
ATTGGCTGGCCCGGCGAGCACGGTTTTACTTTCCGGTTCTGTAATCGTGAGCGTGAACGCGTCTGGAGCGAGTCCAAACTGTCCCGTAACCAGCGGAACGATATTGTTACCCGCCGGGTTGCTGTTTTCCAAACTCACATCACCCTTGGTCACATAGACATCGACCTGTGAGGTTGACGGGGCTGCATGCAATATTGAGAGTCGAGATTCGGTCGCCACCGGTCTGTACTCTTCCGTCGCTATCGCTGCTGATATGGCATCAGCAAGGCCGGTGATCGCCAGCATATGATGTTGGTTCTTTTCCAGCGTGAAAGCGTTGCTATACAGCACGGCATTGGGGTTGTTGGCGGTCACAGCGGTAAAAATAACACTGCCGGTTGCGCTGTTGAAGTAGGATGAGACGTCTGAAAATAAAAGGTCTTCAGCGACTAAAGACGGCTCTGAAATATCGAGTTCAACCAAGGTATCTGCGGGCGATGTCGCAAGAAGATAAAGCGTGACGTCGCTGATGAGATCCGTGATGGCATTGGTAGAACGCTCGAACACGGTGCCGTCAAGGGTAACTTGCGCGTTGACGGCGGGGGTGATGATACTGAGCTGATTTGTTGCTAATTGAGAGAGCCCGATCTCATCGGTATCGTTTCCATCCGCATCAATAACCGTAATGATCAGTTGATTGCTGTCTTGGTAGTCAAGGGTTGCGATCTGCAGAAGCGCCTTGCCTTCGGAATCTGTGATGATCCCTGCTAAGGCACTTGGATTGCCTGTGTTGATGGCCGTCGCAATACCGTCAAGGCTTGCGCTCGCGTCATCAATTAGGACGTCTGTAATCGTCTCGCCATTGGTGATGACCAACGTCCCAGTACCAACCACCGTGTCGCTGGTATCAAAACCAGTGGTTGTTTGGTACGCCTCTGGAACCGCCAACTGTTCAACAGAGAGCGCATAGCTGCCGGAACTCGCACTGTCACCGGCATTGATGCTCACGACGCTGGGCGTTGATGACTGGGCAGAACGCTGGTAGAGGTCAATGGCCGTTTGATCTGGCACGGCGTTTAAGACGCGAACGCTGGCTGTGAAGGTTTCATTGGGAAAGTCAAAGGTACCGCCAACGGTTGCATAAAGGCCCTGAAGTGGGCTCTGGCTGGTGCTCGGGCCGAAGGTGTCAACCAAGATGATAATGGGCCTTACGCCCGTCGCGACTAGGAAATCGTTCGAGGTCCATAGGATGTCGCCACTGGCATTCGTCGCTTGGATCGATAGTGACGAAGTGCTTTCTACGGTGAGCGTGTCGCTGATGGCGCCTGGCTCGATGACGAGTTCGGCAATAGGCGTCTCGCTTTCGGTCGAATCAAAAATAGTGAGTGAAACAGCGTCATTCAGGGCGCCTGCTGCATTGGCAATGCGCAGCGTCGTTGTGGTGTCGGTCTCGGTAGGCGCTGAGAGGTCCTCAAGCACTTCGACCACAGAAAGATTGGCCATGGTTCCGGTGAGGATCAAGGTTTTGAGCTGGTCCTGAGGAACCGAAATGGACAACGTCGCGATGACTTCGAGTTGGTTATCCTTAACATAACTGATTTGGGTGTTCCGCTCTAAGCCAGGAATCACCGAATTGATGCTGCTGAACTGTCCAAACGGCGTATTGCCGATGGATTGAGTGCCAAACTCAACGACCAAGGAAGGCGCATCGGTTACCGCGTTGACGTAGCGGATAGAGCCAGACGGGCTAGGCGCGAATTTGTTATAGCCGGGGTCTTCCCCGCAACCGGTTATCACTAATAAACAGGCTAGGTAGGCGGTCAAAAAGAGCGTGCGTTTCATAGCGTGGGGATTATCCTGAGATGACGGTTCATTATAAGAGAAGTTGAGCGGTTATGAGCGTTATTCTAACCGAAAGCATCGCTTTATGGGGCTAACCCTGGGTTCTAAATGCGATGATGCCAGCCGTGACCGCAACGTTTAAAGACTCGACGCCATTTTGCATCGGGATCATCACCTGCTGATCACAAGCCCTTAAGGCCGCATCTGACAGTCCTTCGCTTTCGTTACCGAGCAAAAAGACTTTACGACGAAATTGGTCAGCGCAAGATAAGGTCTCATGGCCCCGACCGGTTAGGCCGAGTAGTTTGAACTGCGCGCTTTTAAGCGATCCAATGGCATCCTCAACGGTTGCGCAGCTCAGGATCCTGGCTTTGGAGATGCAGCCGGCGCTGGCTTTATAAACGAGTGGATCTAAACGAGCACAGCCCTTTTGGGGTAACACCAGACCTTGCATCGTAGAGGCGGCAAGACTGCGAATGATCATGCCGAGGTTCTGAGGGTTGGTAATCCCGTCTAACAGCAATAGTTCACAGTCTGCTTCCGCCAAATTATGCTCGGCATCGGCTAGAAACGTATCCAGTTGTTGGTGATTGGGGGTTGCAATGTCGAGTGCAACGCCTTGATCTTGACGACCATTTTTGGAGATGCGGGAGAGCGCCTGCTTGTCGTGCATTTTGATGGGAATCGAGCGCTGCTCACATATTGAAAGAATCTCATTGATGGCAGGCCCAGGGCGGTTCGAGTGTGCGAGGTGCACTCGGTAGATCACGATAGAAGGGTCGCCCAAAATCTCGATGGCGGTATTTCTACCAAACAAGGTCATGCGACGCTCGGCAGAAGGGGGGCTAATGTGATCGCTCATTGGTGCCTCGGATGACTGGGTGGATAAACTGCTTTTTATCAGGGTTGAGTCTAGGGCTTGCTGGTATTTTGGATCATGGCTTTGATCGAATCCGGTAGTGCGGTTTCGTCATCATTCGGTTGGGGCCTTTTCGATGGGCCGTGCGTTGGGCAACGCGCCACCGGTTCTGACAGATCACGGGGGGTGAACCCGCCGTGATCGATCGGTATTAAAACGGCCCGAGGCGCAAAGCCCGAATCAATTCAATGAACGATCCTGCAAACCGGTTGCTAAAGTAAATCGGCCAGCGCCTCACCGATCGCCTCGGGTGTTTCCTGAGGATCAAAGCGTTTGACGACGTCGCCTTTTGCGTTAACAAGGTACTTCGTAAAGTTCCAGCCAATATCGCCTGGGATTTGCATCTTTAGCCACTGGTACAGCGGCGCTGCTTGATCGCCGTTGACGTCAATTTTTGCAAACATGGGAAAGTTTACGTCGAATCGATCCTTTGCGAAGGCAAGGATTTCGTCGTTGCTGGCGGGTTCTTGGGCTCCGAACTGGTTACAGGGAAAGCCTAAGACGGTTAAATTATCGATTGTGTTATGTAAGGCACGCAGACCTGCGTACTGGCCGGTAAGGCCTCACTGACTGGCCAGGTTGACGATTAAAAGGGCCTGGTCGCGATACTCAGACAGCGAGATGCTGTCGCCGGTAATACTGTCTGCTGTGATGCTGTAAAGGTCGGTCATCGTTTTTTCTCCTTTAAGTCAGTGCATTCTATTCGATCACTTAGGCTTTACAAGGTCTGTGTCGGCGCCGTGCCGAGCGCTTTAGGAGAATAAACCGTGGAGGTACCAGCGATGGGTTAACGCGCGATAAAAGATCCAATAAACCACTTGTTTCCGATATCGATACAAATAATAGTCTCGATTTTGACCATCGCCATCCCACCAGGCCGAATTAATCCGTTCAGGGCCTTTGATGTAATCAAAGTCAGGATGTTGTAACGGGTTTAAGTGTTTTTGAAGCCGTTTTGGGGGCTCAATCAAGAAAGTGGGTCGTTCAGGCCAATTGGGTAAGGGGTTCGTTACTTTTTGCTCAAAGTGCTGCGTAAGATCTGTTCGTGCCCAATCTTTCTCTGGTCTGTGGTCGTTGCCGAGACGAAGACCAAAGCAATCGGTTGTTTCGAGTTGGTGTTGTAGCAGGTTCAGGAGATCGTTGCCCTGTTTGAGCGTTTCAGGATCCAGAGCAGCTTGGTTGGCTTGTCCTTTTTGGTCCATCCCCGCAGTATCAGGTAGGGTTGCTGAGCCAAAAAGTTGATTGGATTTTAGTTTTGCAGGATAGAACGCTGCGGCTCGAAGGCTTAATTCATCGACCGTCTGCACGCCTTGAACTTGATTGAGCTTAATTTCAGAAAGCTTTAGAAATAAGTCTGCATCATTGTCGGGTGCGGCCAAATGGATCGATAAATCTTTTTTAAGCTGACCTCGATAGTTCAGTCGTAAATTAAAATGTTGTAACTGAAGTTGGCGAACCGTTAAAAAAGCACTGAGCTCGTTGAGTAACCGATTGATTGGAAAAATTAACGACTGCAGATTATCAACCGTATTAATGAAAAAAATATCGGACTCAAATTTTGGTGCGGGCTTAATAAAGGTCTGTGGGTCTGCTCGCTCGCCTAATAATCGCTCAAGATAATGGATAAAGGCGTCGCCAAATCGCTTTTTCAAGGTGTGACGAGGCAGATCGATCAATTGTTTCAAAATCGTAATACCCATTTTTTCAAGTTTCATAACGCTTGGAGGTGGCAGTTGTAAATGAATCAGCTGCAGAGATTTTAAGGCAATGCCCGGCGATTGTTGGTGGTTATCTGGGCAATCGATTTCGGCACTAATTTTTGCAGCAAGCGGCGTCTGGCTTACGCCGAGTTTGGGTGTATAGCCCAGGCGCGTGGTTTTTTCTTCAATAAGATATTTGAGATGATTGAGTCCGGAGAATAATTTTAGGCTGCTTGAAACCTCAAGAATGAGGTGCTGATCACCATATGGGCAAACATTGGGTGTGAACTCATAAAGCCATTGCGCAATTTGCGCCAGCGCGCGGCGTTCTTTTGCCGCGGATTTCTCAATACAGGTCAAGTTTTCGCATAAAGCGTAGGCATGACTGGCCATGGTGCCGACCCTAAGACCGGTCGCTGCGGCGTGATATGACAGGGCTTCGATACGCTGTTGTTGGATAATGGCAATCGGTTTAAGACCGTCGTTTGGCGGTTGTTTTGGCCCGCTCGGATAAAAAACCTCGAGAGCAAGGTTCGGCAGATAAAGGCAAAGCCATAGTTTGGGTTGGTCTTTTTTACGCATGATGCTTAAGCGAGTGGGTTATGAGCGTGGACGGTGTCTTGGGGTATGACGGCGTTGGGGAACGGCTCTAGGGGCTGATCGATATGGGGCGCGATAACGGATGTTAATGCGGGGCTGCTGGCTGCTGGGACTGTCGGGTGGTCCGCTATGATGGACGTTATTGGCTTAAAGGCAGTGCTGCTTGATGCCAAGGGCAAGGTGAGGTCAAAAGCCGGGCTGGCCCAGCCGCCGGCGCGCTTGACGACTTCAACGCAAATCTGATGCTGGTGAGGTTGCTTACTCTGCGAGTGCTTACCGGGCGTTAGCGCAATTCTTAAGGGGGCCGGAGAGGGCATTTGTTGTGCGTTAAGGTCTCGAAACAGCACTTGCCAAGTCTGGTTGGTTTTGCTCGCGACTTGTAGTCGCCTGACCGCCTGTGGCCGGATATTTTTTTCAGGCCACATTAGAACAGCGCCGCAAGCCTGTGATTTTAGGCATTGCTCTGCTGACCAGAGGGCCTCTTTGGCCGTTTTGGGTTGGATGATCAGTATGCGGTCAAGCCGAAGCCCAGCCGCATACAGTGCGGGTGCGTAAGGCAAGTGCGGTGGCGAGATCCATACAATCCAGTGCGGACGACGCTGACTTAGGTTGGCCAAAGCAGGCAATAGTATTTGTAATTCACCGATGCCAAATTGTCTGATAAGGAGTTCTGTGACGCCCTCGGTTGGCCAGCCATTATTGGGTAGGACTTTGTCGAGCTGTCGATAGCCGCTGGGCAGCACTGTTTGATGATCAAGGCTGCTCTGGTGATGGCTTGCGCGCCACAGTGTCGGTGCAGCAAGTAAGTCATGAATTGCGTCAGAGCGGGGCTTTAAGCCGCCATGACGTAAAGCCGTCATGCTGAGGTTGTTGAGATCTTGGTTTGTGTTGGCAGGGGGCGTTATTTTGTTCATGATGATGGTTGGATATCTTGCTCTATAGGTTTTGCAGACTCTGCATTGTGTTGGGCGCGGCGTCCTTTGTCGTGGATGCAACAAGTTGGGCAATGTTGCACGCATTGCTTGATGCGCCCTGATTTCTTTTAAATAGTGACCTGTTAAATAGTGACCTGTTAAATAGTGACTTGTTAAATAGTGAGTTGTTTGACCCCGTTCTGGCTTGCTGAAGTGTTTTTACTGCTTACAAAGTACTGTATATAAATACAGTACTTTGTCAAGCTCATAAAGCCATCGATTTGCGAATCAAATTTCGAGATAGCCGTGTCAACATCGTTTGGGTCAAGTCAGGCTTGGGCAAAGCAGGCGTTCGGCGTTGTTTTTTAGGCGCAGTTAAGACGCCGCTGGCTTTCTGTTCAGACGGATAAGGGGGTTAGCGCTGGATATCAGGATCAGCTGAGGGTTCTTGTTAGGAAGGGCAGAGGTGCTTTGTAAAACCGCTAAAGGCTTTCATTAAGACCGCTGAAGGCTTCATCAAAAACCGCTGAAGGCTCTTGTTAAAACCGCTGAAGGCTCTTGTTAAAACCGCTAAGGGCTTCATCAAAAACCGCTGAAGGCTCTTGTTAAAACCGCTAAAGGCTTTTATTAAGACCGCTAAAGGCTTTCTTCAAAACGCTAAAGGCTTTCTTCAAAACCGCTAAAGGCTTCTGAACCGGTGGTTTCCCCGTGTTAAGTCAGAACGTTCTTAACCAAGTCAATTAAGGGGTTTAAGAAACAAAGGTCGTGAATTCATCGACCGAAAAACGCTTGCTGACGAGCGCGTTGACGGGGGCGGTTGTATCCGCCTGTCCGATTGCGACGCCGCAGAAGAGCATGAGTTCATCCGGCGCGCCGACGAACTGCGCCACTGTTTCGGGTTTCATCGCCCAGGCTTCCTGAGCGCAGGTTGCCAAACCCGCATC
>JAFMIA010000026.1 GCA_017854255.1 Pseudomonadales bacterium | reverse complement strand
CGTCCAAAAGGTTGGTTTGGGTTGGCTCGTTGTGCAAGTTTGCCGCGGTGCTCGTCTGGGCTGGGCTGGCCAGTGCCAAGCAGCGTGAACCTTTGCGGACTTCAAAGCCAAATTGGTCAGCCCTTTGCGCCGAAAAGGTTGGGTCGTTGAGGTATAACCAATCAGTTTGGTAACGCAGGGCCTTGCTTTTAGCCGCATCAATGAGTGCAAGCGCGACCTCATCGATTGCGTCTGTAGGCAAACAGATTGTGTCGATGATGGCTCCCTCTATCAGGATTAAACCACCTTGGATGACGTCAAAGGCGGTTGCGATAAAATACTCGACATGCCTTGATGTATTGCCTCGATCAGGTTCTGACGCAGGCGTCACATTGGCAAGTTTTGCGATCGCTGTTCTGTAGTCTGCGGCGGTGACTTCATGAATGGTCAGTTCTGGGTTTCGGATCAAGGTTGTTGGCGGTCGATTGCCTGAGAAGCCTTGGTTTTTTTGCGGCGCGATGAGTTCCATAGTCCGATGTAGGATACCGGCGTCTTCGAAGGTTGAGCCGATTAAGGTAAAGCCGAATTGTTCATAAAATGCAATTGCCGGCAGCTGAGCATGTAGGTGGAGCCTTTCAAATCGGGGGCGCGCAAACTCGAGGATGTTAGCCATGAGCGCTTGCCCGACGCCCTGCCCGCGGTAAGCCTGCAGGACCGCCATGCGCGATACTTGGCCTTGGGGCGTTAAACGACCGCACCCGATGGGTTGGTCTTCGGCATTAAACGCTAAGTAATGCCAGCTCAAGGCGTCGAGTTGGTCCCACTCATCTGCAACGGGTACGCCTTGCTCGATGATAAAAACCGTGGTTCGAATAGCCTTTAGTGCGCTGGATTCGCTCTGCCAGGTGGCCGGGATAACCCGGGTATTGCGGACGGTCGGGTCAGTCGACATCGTTTTGCGCAAGGTAATCTGCGCCGAGAGCCGCTGCGCGGCCAGTGTAGTCGGCCGGCGTTAAGGCCAGTAACTCAAGGCGAACCGGTTCCGGCAGGTCTAGCGCCGCGATCAAGGTTTGCCAGCCGGCCTGGTCTAATCCTTGCCCACGGGTTTTGTCTTTGATGATTTCATAAGGGTTTGCAACGCCCAGTCGGCGCATGACCGTTTGTGCTGCTTCTCCCAACACCTCCCAGGCATGCTCTAAGTCGGTATCTAGGGCGGTCGCATTCAGCTCTAATTTGCCCAGTCCTTTCAAGGTGGATTCATAGCCAATTAAACTGTAGGCCAAGCCCGTCCCCAAGTTCCTCAGTACGGTGGAGTCGCTCAAATCCCGTTGCCAGCGAGAGATGGGTAGTTTTTCAGCAAGGTGATGCAATACAGCATTGGCCAGGCCCAGGTTGCCTTCAGAATTTTCAAAATCGATGGGATTGACTTTGTGCGGCATGGTGGAGGAGCCAGTCTCGCCCGCGACCGCGCGCTGTTTAAAGTAGCCAATTGAAATATAGGACCAAATGTCGCGATTAAAGTCGATCAGGATGGTGTTCAAGCGTCCTAAATTCTGAAACAGCTCGGCGATATAATCGTGGGGCTCGATTTGAGTGGTCAAAGGGTTAAAGGTAAGCCCTAGGCTTTCGACAAATTGTTGACCGAGCGCGGGCCAGTCGAGTTCAGGATAAGCCTGATGATGCGCATTAAAATTACCCACAGCGCCGTTGATCTTGCCCAAGTAAACCTGTTGGTTGAGCTGCGTAACTTGACGCTCAAGTCGGGCAATGACGTTGACGAGTTCCTTGCCAACCGTCGTGGGAGAGGCTGTTTGGCCATGGGTACGGGCCAGCATGGATTGGTTTAGCGTGTCGGTTGCTAGGTCTCGAAGAGATGACAGTAACCGATTGATCAACGGTAATATGACCGTGGTCATGGCGGATTTCAGCATCAAAGCATGGGATAGGTTGTTGATATCTTCTGAGGTGCAGGCGAAATGAACAAACTCTAAATGTTTAATTAAAATAGGGTCTTGTGATGCCTTAATGAAATCTTTAATGAAGTACTCGACCGCCTTAACATCGTGGTTCGTGGTTTGCTCGATGGCTTTGATCTGGGCGGCTTGCTCGGCATTGAAGTCGTGAATGAGCGGTCGCAAAGCCTCGACTTGGGTTTGCCCAAAATCGCTCAGCTCCGGTAGCTGCGCCTGAATGGCCAGGAAGCTCAGCCACTCAGCTTCAACGCGAACGCGTGCTTTGATCAGCCCATACTCGCTGACCAGTTCGCGTAGGTTAATCGTTTTGGCACTGTAACGACCATCGATTGGTGAAACGGCGGTGAGGGAAAATAAGTCCATGAGCGGCTCTCAAAGGTTGGGGGTTGCGACTTTATATGAAGTTTAATTGGTGACGAATTTGCTGTCGCTGCATGAGCAGTTGCCAGCGAGATCCTTTTAGCTGATAAAACAAAACCCCAGCGCGGAGGCCCGCCAGTAATAGCATTCGGATCCGATCGGCATTCTCCTGCCTTTTGAGCTGGACTGGGTCGCCATGAATGATAATACGGCGTGCAAGAGGACTGATGTGCTTTTGATAGAGGGTGGCGCAACTGTGATCGAGGGCGGAGACTCTCTCGGCTTTGTCTTGCAGCCCTTGAACCCTTTCAAGTGCGGAGAACAAATCAGCCCTGACCGCGCGTTGGGCTTGATCATTGGTTTTAAATCGCCGAGCCAAACCTAGAATTTGTCCCCCCAAAGCGAGCAGGTCGCGATCGGATTCAGCCGGTTGGCTGAGCATCTGACCGAGTTTGTGTTTGCCGTGGGCGAGCAGGTCGCCCGTGTTGTAAATATCAAAGGGGGTCACCGCATCAAAACGAAAAAGACTTTCGCGACAGGTTTCCACCACGTCGCTCGCTAACAATCCTGATTTGGCAACGCTCAGGCAGAGTGACCCAGCTTGCACCAAAGCGGATAAGGCAACCGTTCGACCCTGAATGGGGTTCATGGCGCGACGCCCACGCTGCTCTCGATTACACCACCGCCAAGACAAATGTCGCCATCGTAAAAGCAGGCCCACTGCCCGGGTGTTGCCGCCCGTTGGGGCGTCTCAAAGCGTACGGTTAAGCGCTCGTCACCTGAATCATGACAGGTCAGTTCGCCGAATTGATCGGCTTGACGATACCGTAATTTGACGGCGACTCGGGCTGCCTTTGGCGGGTCATTGACCCAGTGCAGTTGAGCGATGGTCACCGTCTGTGACAACAAGCTTGGATGATCATGGCCTTGGCAAACGAGCAGCGTGTTGTCCCCAAGGTTTTTGCCTGCCACGTACCAAGGCGCATCCGGCGTGCCGCGGACACCGCCGATTCCGAGGCCTTGACGCTGTCCAAGGGTGTGGTACATCAATCCCTGGTGCTGGCCAAGATACGCGCCCTCTGTCGAGCGGATTTCCCCGGGCTGACTGGGCAGGTACGTCTTGAGGAAATCATTGAACCGGCGTTCACCGATAAAGCAGATGCCGGTCGAATCCTTTTTATTGTGGGTAATGAGGCCGGCGGCTGTCGCCCGAGCGCGAACCGCTTTTTTTTCCAGCTCGCCAACCGGAAACAAGCAGCGTTCAAATTGCTCAGCCGAAACCGATTGTAAAAAGTAAGACTGATCTTTATTCGCATCTAAGCCTTTTAACAGCGCGACTTGGCCATTCGGCGTTCTTTTTAATCGCGCGTAATGACCCGTTGCAATGAAATCGGCCCCCAAGAGCAGGGCATAATCTAAAAAGACTTTGAATTTGATTTCTCGATTACAGAGTACATCCGGATTTGGGGTTCTACCCGCTTGATATTCTGCCAAGAAATGATCAAAGACATTATCCCAATACTCTGCTGCAAAATTCGCTTGATGCAGCGGGATATTGAGGCGATCGGCGACGGCCTGAGCATCCTGGAGATCCTGTTTCGCAGTGCAGTACTCGCCGCCGTCATCCTCTTCCCAGTTTTTCATGAAAAGGCCTTCGACTTGATAGCCGGCCTCCTGCAGCAGTAGGGCACTGACCGACGAATCGACGCCGCCCGAGAGGCCAACGATCACGCGCTTTGCCGCGCTCACGGGTGCGCCCCGCCAGCAAACTTTGGGTCGTTAACTCGGATCATGACAGGACCAAGGCGGAGTGTTCGAGGGGGATGCGATGCCCGTTTTGATAATCTTGCAAACAGCGCGCAACCAAAGGGCTGCGATGCTTGCGCTGCATGATGTCTGTTTGGGTAAGCCAAAGCGCGGCTTGGATATCAGGGTCAAGGGCTTGTTGGGTCTTTTCAATGACGCGGGCCAGGTAGCAAATTCTAAAATATAATGGGCCATCGTTCGGCGCCTGGAACTGATAGAAACCAATGATGGCCTCAGGTCGAGTAAGATAGCTGGTTTCTTCGAGCACCTCACGCATCATAGCCTCAACGAGTGACTCGTTAGGCTCTAAATGCCCGGCAGGTTGATTGATAACAAGGTCGCCACGGTCAATCTCTTCCACCATGAGGAATGTATCATTCCGGGTTACAATAGCTGCGACAGTGATTTCGGGTGGCCAGCTCAAGTTGCCTCCGGATCGATCTTATGAGAGAAGTTGATTATGCCCGAAAAAATACTTACGCACATTGATGCTGATGGTGAAGCGACCATGGTGGATGTCAGCGACAAACTTGAAACGCTGCGCATTGCTCGAGCGGGTGGTCAAGTGGCGATGTCGAAAGAGACCTTGTCGATGATCGTTCAGGCGAGTCACAAGAAGGGTGATGTGCTGACGGTTGCTAAGATCGCGGGTATTCAGGCCGCAAAGCGTTGCTCTGACTTGATTCCCCTTTGTCATCCTTTAGCGTTAACTGGGATTGAAGTGTCGTTCCAAATTGATGAGGCGGCCTCGATGGTCCGAATTCAATCCGAATGTCGACTCCGCGGTAGTACTGGGGTTGAAATGGAAGCGCTAACGGCCGTTTGTGTCGCGGGACTGACGATTTATGACATGTGTAAAGCCGTCGATAAGGCCATGGTGATCGGGGAAGTGAAATTGCTGAAGAAATCGGGCGGGCAGTCCGGAGATTGGGGCATCGATCAGTGAAGGTTCTATTCTTTGCAGCGCTCAGGGAAACCATGGGGCAAAGTGAGCTCGAGATCCTGCTAGAGGCGCCCACAACGGTGGCTGCGCTTAAGTCCATGATTAAGTTGCCAAATGGCGAAACGCTTAATGCGGCAAGCCGCACCCAAACAATTATGACAGCAGTGGATCAAGAAATGGTCGATGATTCAGCGATGGTCTCAGTCACTTCAGAAGTGGCCTTTTTCCCGCCGGTCACAGGGGGCTGAGATGTATCGATCCATTTTGATTCAAGCCGACGACTTTAGTCTTGATCGCGCTTTGACTGAATTGAAGGCGCAATCGGGTCTCGCGGGCGGTTTGTGCTTCTTTACCGGCGCGGTCCGCAACTCGAATCTTGATGACGCCGTTGGTGGGCTGTACTTGGAGCATTATCCGGGTATGACGGAGCGCCAATTGGATCAAATTGTGGATGAGGCAGCGCGCCGCTGGCAGTTACACGGCGCGATCGTCGTACACCGAATTGGTCATTTGAAGCCGGGGGATAATATCGTTTTGGTGGCCGTTTCGGCCAGTCATCGCGGCGAAGCGTTCGAAGCCTGTGAGATGATTATGGATTATTTGAAAACGAACGCGACCTTTTGGAAAAAAGAATCGATTCCAGATGGCCATCGATGGGTTGAAGCTAGGTCTTCCGACCAGGCGAAGGCGACCGCTTGGGATGCCTGACTTGTACCAAGGCGGCCGGTAGGTTGATGCGGCGTCGAACCCAATTGCCTGGGGGGAGATCATCGATTGTCCAAGGTCCAATGCTGCGCCGAAATAATCGCAGGGTTGGGTGCCCCACATGAGCCGTCATGCGCCGAACTTGGCGATTCCTGCCTTCCGTTAGGGTGATCTCTAGCCAGCTGGTTGCCTGACGTTGTCGCGATCGGATGGGGGGGCTGCGCGGCGGCAGTGCTGGGGCAATGACCCGCACTTTGGCAGGACGCGTTAGGCCATCTTTTAGGGTTACCCCGTTTTGCAGGGCTTGAACGGACTGGTCCTGGCACTCGCCTTCCACCTGCACCCAATAGGTTTTTGCCATTTTCTGAGTCGGTTCGGTGATGCGCGCTTGTAACGCGCCGGAATTGGTCAGAATGAGGAGTCCCTCGGAGTCTTTGTCTAAACGCCCGGCCGGATAAAACCCTTGAAGATCGATATGATCCGCTAAAGTCGGTGGCGGGCCCGTAAATTGACAGAGTACGCCGAAGGGTTTGTGAAATAAGATGAGGTCGTGCTGCATAGTTGCAGAGGCATAAAAAAGAAATGGATTGTCCAGAAAATACCTAGGGCTGTCTAATGGTTATCTGATGGGGCTTCCCGCATACTCACACTTAAGCCGTGATTCGAGTTCCCGGCAGAAAGCCGACTGGCCGAACAAAACGTACTACCGAGGGACTTTAAAAAAGAATCAATGCCCCCATAAAAGTGAGGTGTAGGGAAAGAGTCGTGTGATGAAGAAAGATTGGATAACAACCGGTAGTCAGGATCCTGAGGATGACCGAGAAATAGGCGTGATCGTTGCGCCGGATAAGCCAAAACTGGCGAAACCGCCACTTTGGAAGGTGACGTTGCTCAACGATGATTACACGCCAATGGAATTTGTGGTTGAGGTGTTGCAGATCTTTTTTGGTATGAACGGGGAGAAAGCCACTCAGATAATGTTGGCGGTTCACCAAACGGGCAAAGGAACTTGCGGCATTTACGCAAAGGATGTCGCCGAAACCAAGTCCGCTCAAGTCAATCAATACGCGCAAGAAAATCAACATCCACTGGTGTCCGACATTGAACCCGTGGATTAAACCGTTACAAAAAAGGTTAAACAGATGCTTAGTCGTGAATTAGAAGTTTCCTTAAACCTGGCCTTTAAAGATGCCAGGGCACAACGCCATGAGTTGATGAGTGTAGAACATCTGCTGCTGGCGCTGTTGGATAATACCGCGGCGGTGACGGTGCTGAACGCCTGTAATGCCGATGTTGAAAAATTGAAGCAGTCGCTTGCGACCTTTATCTCCGAAACCACGCCCATTATTCCCGAAGACCAAGACGGCCGAGAAACGCAACCGACCCTTGGGTTCCAGCGCGTTCTGCAACGTGCCGTATTTCATGTTCAGAGTTCTGGTAAGAAAGAAGTCACCGGCGCACACGTTTTGGTTGCCATGTTCGCCGAAGGGGAAAGTCACGCCGTCTATTCGTTAAAAGATCAGGACGTCAACCGAATCGATGTCGTGAATTATATGTCTCACGGCACACGCAAAGATGGGGCTGAAGAAGCCGAAGAGCACGCAGAAGAAAACGGCGCTGAAGAAGGCGAAGAAAGGCCGCAGAGTCCGCTTGAGGCCTATGCGACCAACCTGAACGAATTGGCCAGGACGGGACAGATCGATCCGCTGATTGGTCGAGAAGAAGAGGTCGAGCGGGTGGTGCAGACACTATCGCGCCGGCGTAAAAATAATCCATTGCTGGTTGGGGAGTCGGGTGTCGGCAAGACGGCTATTGCTGAAGGCCTTGCGAAGTTGATTGTTGATGGCAAGGTGCCCGAAATTATTCGGGACAGCATTGTCTACAGTTTGGATTTAGGGGCCTTGCTGGCAGGAACCAAATACCGTGGTGATTTTGAGAAACGCTTGAAAGGCCTTTTAAACGAGCTTAAAAAATCCAAGAGTCAAATCCTCTTTATAGATGAAATCCACACCATTATTGGCGCCGGGGCGGCGTCCGGTGGGGTGATGGATGCATCGAATTTGTTGAAGCCGATGCTGGCTTCGGGCGAGATTCGGTGTATGGGCAGCACCACGTACCAAGAGTATCGCGGAATCTTCGACAAGGATCGCGCTCTGTCCAGACGATTCCAGAAAATCGATGTCTCCGAGCCCAGTGTTGACGACACCTACCTGATCCTGAAAGGCCTGAAATCAAAGTACGAGGAACACCACAACCTGAAGTACACCGATCGCAGCTTACGGGTCGCCGCAGAGCTTGCCCAAAAGTTTATTAACGATCGATTCATGCCAGACAAAGCGATCGATGTGATTGATGAGGTTGGCGCGTTTCAGCAGTTGCAGCCAGCGAGTCGTCGCAAAAAGCAGATCAGCGTCGGGGATGTGGAGCGGATGGTTGCCAAGATCGCAAGGATCCCATCGGCCAGTGTTAGCTCCGATGAAAAAGAATCGCTGAAAGATCTTGATGCCAATCTTAAGATGGTTATTTTTGGTCAGGACGATGCCATTGATTCCCTTTCAAGCGCCATAAAGCTTGCCCGCGCGGGTTTGCGAGAGGGCGAAAAGCCGATCGGCTCGTTCTTGTTTTCGGGTCCAACGGGTGTCGGCAAAACAGAAGTCTGTCGACAGTTAGCTCGGATTATGGGCGTTGAATTGGTTCGGTTCGATATGTCGGAATACATGGAGCGGCACACGGTTTCAAGATTGATCGGAGCGCCGCCTGGATACGTTGGGTTCGACCAAGGCGGGCTGTTAACGGAGGCGATTACGAAGCAGCCTCATTGCGTTTTATTGCTCGACGAAATAGAGAAGGCCCACCCGGATGTCTTTAATCTTTTGCTACAGGTCATGGATCACGGTGCATTGACGGATAACAATGGTCGTAAGGCAGATTTTAAGAACGTCATTTTGGTCATGACCACCAATGCCGGTGCTCAGGAAATGTCTCGAAGCTCGATTGGCTTCCAGACTCAGGATCACTCAACCGATGGTTTAGAGGTTGTAAAGAAAATGTTTACGCCAGAGTTTAGAAACCGTCTGGACAGCATCATCCCCTTTGGACCGCTTAGTAAAACGGTAATCAAAACCGTCGTCGATAAATTCTTGGTTGAAATCCAAGTTCAATTGGACGACAAGAAGGTTCTGCTCGAGGTCAGTGAAGCGGCGCGTGCTTGGTTAGGAGAACAAGGTTATGACGAACTGCTCGGCGCCAGGCCCATGCAACGGCTGATCCAAGACAAGATTAAAAAGCCGTTAGCCGAAGACATTTTGTTTGGACGCCTCGCCAAACACGGCGGGGTGGTGCAGGTCGAAATTGAAGACGGGGATTTGGTACTAAATATTGAAGAAGAGGCGGTCGTTTAACGAAAAGGTCCCTGCCAGTGCATTGCGGACTGGCAAGTCCCCCAACCGGTTATTCGCGGAAAGTAATCCGCCCTTTAGAAAGATCGTAGGGGGTGAGTTCGACCTTAACCTTGTCGCCCGTTAGGATACGAATGTAGTTTTTTCGCATTTTCCCCGAAATATGAGCCATTACAACATGGCCATTCTCCAGTTCTACCCGAAACATAGTATTGGGCAGGGTATCGATGACCGTGCCAGAGAGTTGAATTTGTTCTTCCTTCGCCATTGCGCCTCTATTGTCGAGCTCGTTTAAAGTGAGCGCATTTTGCACTAATTGCTAGGGCAAGGCAAAGCGCCTACAAGAAACCGAAGGTTTGCGCCACTCAGCGCGCCGAGCGCTAAGGGATTTGCTGCCATCCCGCACTCGTGAGGCGTTCTTGGGGTCGGAAATCGCCCTTATAGCGCATCTTGTCACTGGCTTCGATCCAATAGCCGAGATAGAGATAGGGCAGCGCGGCCGCGTTGGTTTGTTGCATAAGATCCAGAATCGCCAAGGTCCCGAGTGAGCGCGCCGCGTGATCTGGATCAAAAAAGGTGTAAATCGCAGATAGGCCATCATCGAGTTGGTCGGAAACCGCCACCGCGATGAGTTGTTCACCCAGGCGGTATTCGGTGAAAAAGGCTTCAGGCCTACCGGTCACCAAAAAACTGACGAACTGCTCACGGTCTGCGGGGAACATATCGCCATCACTGTGTCGATGGTTGATATAACGTTCGTACAGCATCCAGATTTCATCGCTGTTGTGGGGCGCCAGGCGGTGCTTGGTCAACGCCTGGTTACGCATGAGTACCCGCTGGTGCCGACGTTTTGCTGCGAAGGCAGACACCGGTATCCGAACTGGAATACACGCCGTACACGCATGGCAATAGGGTCGATAAATGTGGGCGCCGCTCCGACGAAAACCGAGTTGTGAAAGCTGGGTATATAGCTGGGTGTCGATGATGGCGTCAGGGTCGGCAAACACGGTGGTTGCCTGCTCGCTTGGCAGATAACTGCAGGGGTGGTCGGGCGTTTGAAAAAACTTCAGCGCTTCAAGTTCGGTCATGATGAAGACCTTGCGTCTTTGTTCCAAGCGGCTAATGGCCCTGCCAATTGAGACCAGTCGACTGCGGTGTCAGCAAAGTCTGCTAACAAACGCAAAAATGTGGTGCGGGGTAGCACCTCGGCCCCGAGTGATAGCAAGTGAGGATTCGGCATTTGGCAGTCTATCAGGTTGATGCCGAGGGTGCGGCAAGTCCGAACGAGATGGCTGAACGCGACCTTGGAGGCATTGCTTTCGAGTGAAAACATGGACTCTCCGCAAAATACCGAGCCGACGCTGATGCCATAGAGGCCGCCGACCAAACGCCCCTTGGAATAACATGCGATACAATGCGCGTCCCCAGCTGCAAATAACAGGCTATAGGCCGTGATCATCTCTTGGGTGATCCAGGTGCCCAGGCCTTGCTGCACGCGATGCTGCTGGCAGCCAGCAATAACCGCATCAAAGCGCTCATCAAGTGTGACTTGAAAGACATTCTGGTTGAGTAGCCGCGCTAAGCTTCTTGATGGCTTAAATCGGTCGGGGAATACGACGGCGCGATCTGGCGGTGACCACCACAGGAGCGGTTGATCATCTTCGTACCAGGGAAAAATGCCATGTCGATAGGCGAGACGTAGTCGATTTTGTGAAAGATCGCCGCCCATGGCCAGCAGGCCCTCTGGCTCATCGAGCGCCTGTTCAGGGTGTGGAAACCAGAGGTCTTGATCTAATTCGGTTAGGGCAATGGCCATGCCGAGCGCTTCGGATCACACCAATTCGTCAAGGTATTTTTCGGCATCAAGCGCGGCCATACAGCCAAATCCGGCTGAGGTTACCGCTTGTCGATAAATATGATCTGCGACATCGCCCGCGGCAAAAATACCTGGGATGCTGGTTGCGGTGGCGCCACCTTCGAGCCCGCTGGCAATGGTTAAGTAACCGTTTTCCATGGTGAGTTGATTCTCGAAGAGGCTGGTATTAGGGGTATGTCCGATTGCAATAAAAACGCCTTGCAAGGGTATCTCCGTCACGACATCGGTTTCGATCGCCCGGATTTTCATACCGGTGACGCCGAGATCCTCGCCCAATACCTCCTCAAGCGTACTGTTCCAGATCACTTGGATGTTGTCTTTCTCCAGCACCCGGTTTTGTAGAATTTTTTCACCGCGGAACTTGTCTCGGCGATGAACCAGATAGACCGTTTCAGCAAGGTTTGATAAATACAGTGCTTCTTCTAAGGCGGTATTACCGCCGCCAATCACGGCCACCTTCTGACCACGATAAAAGAATCCGTCGCAGGTTGCGCAAGCGCTGACGCCTTTGCCCTTAAACGCTTCTTCAGAGGGCAGTCCTAAGTATCGGGCTGAGGCGCCGGTGGTGATGATCGCTGCATCACAAGTATAAATGGCTTGATCGCCTTCGAAGACAAAAGGACGCTGGCTGAGATCACAGGTATGGATGTGGTCATAGAGTATTTCGGCCTCAAAGCGCTCCGCATGCTGTTGCATGCGTTGCATGAGTTCGGGTCCTTGCAATCCCTCAACATCGCCGGGCCAGTTGTCGACATCGGTTGTCGTGGTGAGCTGGCCGCCGGTTTCAATACCGGTAATGATCACTGGATTAAGATTGGCTCTGGCCGCATAGACTGCGGCGGTGAAGCCCGCAGGTCCAGATCCGAGAATCAGAAGTTTTTGATGGCGGGTTTCCATGATCTATTATTCCTCTTGAATGAGTCGCGACGATATCTTGATGGCGCGTGTGGTTTGCATAGGGTCGTTATTGTCTCTCGTTTTCAAGTTCAGGGTCGTCTTCACTGATTCGGCGGTCAACCATCGGCACTAGCATCACTTGGCGCGGGCAGTGCTTTGTATGGCAGCAGGCACTGCTTAGTTTGCTGTAAGCGTTCGGGGTAGGGCGGTTAAGTATGCCGCCCCGGATGCATGTTGTGCGATGCGGTCCCAGACGGTTTCGCCGAGATCATTGGTCTCCATCAGATGATGGCCCGCCGACGACAGAACTTGAATGTAGCGCGAGAAGTCGTCAGGCCGCATGCCGCGATAGCCAGCCTCAATCAAATCGAAATCAGATCGTGGACCTCGGGCTTTCTGATCCTGATAAAAGGCGTCGATGCGCTCGTCATCCCAGGCGTCATCGAATACTTGAGGTTGCGTAGGTCCTGCCATCTTAAAGCGTCTCCATGTTGCTTGATCAATAACCCGGCCGATGCGTGACTCAGCCAAAACAGTGATCCTAAATTGGTTTGGCCCACCCCATCTCAATTCGTTTGAGCCTGTTTATCGTCCCTTTGAACCACGCACTGCGTATTCGGATTGATGCCGCAGCGCCTAGGTGTGTGGGGCTTTTTTGTGATGCCAATGGTAAACCATTCCCCTGTCGGCGGGTAGTTTTGCGATTACAATTTGGTCCGGCAACGTGCGTCGCGGCGTAGATGATTTACATCAGGGCCTCGGCTATGATGTGTACCTGGCTTGGCAGATAGGGTGATTGCGACCAAACCCTTAGAATAGGCGTAGAGAAAACGATAAAATTGAGTCGATTGCCCCAATTGCGATCAGGCAGGCTTTAAAAGGACTTTCCGTAAAAGGCTTTCCGTAAAAGGCTTTCCGTAAAAGGCTTTCCGTAAAAGGACATTCCAAAAAAGGACTCTCCGAAAAAGGACTCTCCAAAAAAGGACTCTCCAAAAAAAGACTTTCTGTTGGGCGGTTGGGGATCAAATGGGACGATCAATAAGCGCAATAAGGTGAACTTTTGACACAAGCGAAATTAAAAGAAAATGACGCAGCGTCGCCGTCTGGTTTCTTGGAGATCCTTGCGCCTCGATTACGAGAATCTTTGATTATTGGTCAATTGCTCCTCGCAGTGCTGTTAGCGGTCGCCCTGTACAGTTTTGACCCGACCGATCCGGGTTGGACCTACACGGGTTTAGATGCGGAAGTGTCCAACCTGATCGGATCCTCTGGTGCCTGGGTCGCGGATGTGCTGCTCGTTCTATTCGGTTTGACTGCATTGAGTTTTCCCTTGCTGTTACTGATTCCCGTTGTGAAGCGCATCGCGAACCGCGGTGATGAGCCTTGGGTGTTTGCCCTGCTATTGGTTCAAGGTTTCGGCTTGTTGTTAACAATCGCCGCCTGTGCGGTGCTCTCTGACTTACACTTTTATGGTTTCGGCGACGACCTTCGGGAAGGCAGCGGCGGGGTGCTTGGGCAGCTACTCAGCGGGTTTTTACTGCCGCGGGTGAGTTTTGTCGGCACGACCGTGCTTATGCTCGCGACCTTACTGCTCGGCCTGACGCTCATGATCGAGATATCCTGGCTCAGTGTCCTGGATCGAACCGGGCGCGCAACTCTGACCGCGATTGCCAGTATCAAAGCACTGTTTCAAAAATTGCGGCTTGCGCGTCAAAACCGGGCTATTGCGGTTGAATCAAACAAGGCGCGGCAATTCAAACTTGAACAGCACGCTGAAAAAGCGCAAAAACGCGTGCCCGTAAAAATTCAAAAACGCGAAGAAAAACCGCCCCAAATCAGCGAACGGGCTGCCCGCGAGAAACAAGGCAATCTGTTCAAAATTGAGGCAATTGAAGGTCTGCCGGCATTGAGCTTGCTGGATGCGCGAGAAATTAATAGCGAAAAAGGATTCTCAGTGGATGATCTGGAGGCGATGTCCCGATTACTCGAGCTGAAGTTAAAAGATTATGGTGTCGATGCGGAAGTGGTTGCGGTGTTTCCTGGGCCGGTTGTGACGCGATTCGAGATCCAGCCTGCAGCAGGGGTCAAAGTCAGTCGCATCTCTGGTCTTGCGAAAGATTTGGCGCGATCCCTCGCAGTTATTAGCGTTCGCGTTGTTGAAGTGGTGCCAGGTAAACCCGTCGTTGGCATCGAGATCCCGAATGAGGATCGTGAGATCGTTCGGTTAAGCCAAGTGTTGTCCTCTAGAGCCTATGATGAGTCGAGCTCGCCGCTATCGCTGGCCTTGGGGCATGATATTGCCGGTGAGCCAGTGGTGGTCGACCTTGGCAAGATGCCGCATCTTTTGGTTGCAGGTACAACCGGCTCTGGTAAGTCTGTTGGGATCAACGCCATGATCCTCTCGCTCTTGTTTAAAGCATCTCCAGAGGAGGTGCGCCTCATTATGGTCGACCCGAAGATGCTAGAGCTCGCGGTCTATGAGGGCATTCCGCATTTGCTCACGCCAGTTGTCACCGATATGAAAGATGCGGCCAACGCCTTGCGCTGGTGTGTCGCTGAGATGGAGCGACGTTATCGTTTGATGGCGGCGATGGGCGTTCGGAATGTCGGCGGCTTTAACCGCAAAGTCAAAGATGCAATCAAAGCGGGTGAGCCGATAAGCGATCCGCTTTGGCGGCCCGATCCGCTGAGTGAAGATGAAAACCAAGTGGCGCCCACTTTGGAAACCTTGCCTTTTATCGTGGTTATTATTGATGAGTTCGCCGACATGATGATGATCGTCGGTAAGAAAGTTGAAGAACTCATTGCACGAATCGCACAAAAGGCGCGGGCGGCAGGCATCCATCTGATTTTAGCGACCCAGCGACCCTCGGTTGATGTCATCACGGGCTTGATTAAGGCGAATGTGCCGACCCGGATCGGGTTTCAGGTGTCGAGCAAGATCGATTCCCGAACGATCTTGGATCAGGGTGGGGCGGAACAACTTTTGGGACATGGCGATATGTTGTACATGCCGGGCGGCACGCCAATCCCAATTCGGGTTCATGGCGCTTTTGTTGATGATGAAGAAGTGCACCGGGTTGTAGAGAGTTGGAAGGCCCTGGGAGAACCCAATTATCTGCAAGAGATCCTAGATACGAGGACCGACTCAGAGTTGCTCCCTGGCTCTGGCGCGAGTAGTGAGGATGAAGCGCCAGAAGCTGACGCCTTGTACGATGAGGCGGTCGCGTTTGTGACCGAGAGCGGTCGCGCGTCGATTTCAGCGGTTCAACGAAAACTGCGGATTGGCTATAACCGAGCTGCCCGGATGGTTGAGGCCATGGAAGCCGCTGGGATTGTCAGCGCCATGAATAGTAATGGTTCTCGAGAAGTTTTAGCCCATGCGCCGCCAGATTGAGGGTTTAGGCGTGGGGCCAGTTCGCACGCAGGTAAATCGCGGTCTTCGTCACATCGTGGCTATTATTCTGCTGGGTCTAGGGCCGCTCGCTGGAGCAGCGCCTGCAAACGTTGCGCCTGCGATGGATAGGTTGCCTGCGGCGGATAGGTTGCCTGCAGCGGATGCTTTGACTGCATTAATGGACCGCCTGAATCAATTTCAGCAGTTGCATCTTCGATTTGAGCAGCGTGTGACGGGTCCAGGGGCCGAACGTCAGCAGGGTGATTTCTATCTACAGCGACCCGCGCAGTTCCGTCTTGAATCTTTAGATCAACCTTTAGTCATATCAGATGGTGAGACAATCTATGAATATGATGCGTTGCTTGCCCAGCTGAAATTACAAAGTTTTGACGCTTTAGATGCGTCGTCTCCGGCTAAAGTCCTATTGATGAGTAAGGCTGAGTTAAGCGCGTCCTTCGACGTGACCTTTGATGCGGCGTCGGGGACCGCTGAGCACTTTGTGCTGGTGCCAACCGAGTCGACGTCATTGATTGCGTGGGTGCGCATGACCTTCGCAGGTGGGGTGCCAAGCCAGATTACGTTAATGACCCAGTCTAAAATGCAGGTATCGATTACCCTATCCTTGGTCTCTTTAAATGACGCATTGCCCGCATCGCTGTTTGAATTTGAAACGCCTGCGGGCATTGATGTGATCGATGACCGATAATCGATTGGGTGACCCGGCGTGACGGATGCTCGCATACCACCCCAGGATCTTTTAAGCGGCGTAACAATTGCGGACGACAGTGGGCAACCCTTAGCGGCGCGCATGCGGCCTCAAACGCTCGATGCAATATCCGGTCAAGATCATCTGTTGGGTCCTGACCGACCGCTTCGTTTGCTGATTGAACAAAGTCAGCTCCACTCCTTGATCCTTTGGGGGCCACCCGGCACCGGTAAAACCACGCTGGCACGATTGATCGCGAGTCAATGCCAGGCCCATTTTATCGCCCTGTCGGCTGTTTTGAGCGGCGTAAAGGATATTCGAGCCGCCATCGAGGAAGCGCGATATCACGCTCAAAAGGGCCAAAGAACGCTTTTGTTTGTCGATGAGGTTCATCGCTTTAACAAATCTCAGCAGGATGCTTTTTTACCGCATGTCGAAGACGGTACGGTGATCTTTATCGGGGCGACGACCGAAAATCCCTCGTTTGAACTGAATGCGGCCTTATTGTCGAGAGCGCGCGTCTATGTGTTGAAGGCGCTCGATGTCGTGGCGTTAGGCGAGATTTTAGTCCGTGGAATGGATATGCTCGCGGCGCGATCACCTGAATCAGAGGAACGTGTGGTACTTGAAACCATTGCAAAAGCAAGCGACGGCGATGCGCGCTTGGCGCTCAATCTGCTTGAAATTGCTTGGACCCACCGGTCCACTGACCATCTTGCGTCAGCGGATTTGGCCGCTATTTTAGGGGATCATGCCCGCCGCTTTGATAAGCGAGGGGATGTTTTCTTTGACCAGATTTCAGCCTTGCATAAGGCTGTTCGAGGCTCGTCCCCCGACGCGGCTTTGTATTGGTTGGCTCGGATGATCGATGGCGGCTGTGATCCGCTGTATATCGCGCGCAGAATGATTCGTATGGCAACCGAGGATATTGGCAATGCCGACCCCAGAGCGTTGCAGTTAACGCTCAACGCCTGGGATGTCCAGCGCAGGCTGGGCCCGCCCGAAGGGGAGCTTGCGCTCGCGCAGGCGGTTGTTTATTTGGCCGTCGCTGCAAAAAGTAATGCTGTATACGCTGCCTGGCTTGCCGCACGGGAAGTGGTCGCGGCCGGCGGTTCTGAGCCGGTACCGATTCATTTAAGGAATGCGGCAACGAGCTTGATGGCGTCTCTGGGTTATGGCGAAAGCTATCAATACGCCCATGATTTTGACGAAGGGTTTGTGCCGGGCGAGCGTTATTTCCCAGAAGCCGTTGGTGAACACGTGTTTTATGAGCCGACTGAACGGGGGCTTGAAAGTAAGATCCGCGAGAAGCTGGTGTACCTACGCAAACTCAGTGCGGCGAGCGATTTTCAGCGCTATGAGGACGACTCGGCGCTGGAAGATGCTGAGCAGAATAATCCGAAAACGCCTTGAGCTCAGGGCGCGTAACGTTCGTCACGCGGGGCGAGGGTAAAACGAAGTAATGAGGTTTTGATGATTTGGTTTTGGGTTGGAACAGGTGGTGCTCTGGGAGCTGTTTTGCGGTTTTATCTTGCCACGAGCCTGGGACGGGGCAGCTTGGGTGGATTCCCATTGGGCATTTTTTCCGTCAATGTTTTGGGATGCGCGTTAATGGGCGTGGTGTATGTCCTGATTGAACGGTTGGAGCTGCGTGAGGAACTCCGGTTTTTTCTGACGGTGGGTCTGCTTGGCGCGTTTACCACCTTTTCAACCTTCAGTCTCGAGGTCTATGAGTTGTTAGTTGAAGGTCGGTTTACGGTTGCACTTGCCTATATGGCCGCGACGTTATTCGGCTGCTTGCTTGCGCTTGCAGTAGGGATTACTGCGGCAAGATGGGTTATGGGCCATTGATGTCGCACAGTCATTTCTCTAAGATTGCGGGCTTTCGGGGGTACGCGTTGATTGCGTTGAAGGCCTTTTCTAAAGTCTTTCAGGCGCTTTGCTATAAGGGAGAGGTTCCATGTTAGATCCAAAGTTGATTCGAGGGGACTTGCCGATGCTCGCGGGCCAACTCGCTCGTCGTCAGTTTGTACTGGATGTTGAAGTGCTCTCAGACCTGGAAGCCAAGCGAAAATCGGCTCAAACCGCGATGGAAACCCTGCAAGCAGAACGAAACCGCGTGTCAAAGGCCATTGGTCAGGCGAAGGCGAAAGGCGAAGACACTGCGCCCATTATGGCAACGGTCTCTGATTTGGGGGCTCAACTGGATCATCAGAAAGTCGTTTTCGATGACGCCTCGCAAGCGCTGCAAGCCGTGCTGATGAGCTTGCCGAATATCCCTGATGAGACCGTGCCCGAGGGGCGCGATGAAACGGGTAACGTGGAGGTTCGGCGTTGGGGAACACCAAGAGGGTTTGACGTTGCCGCGCAAGATCATGTCAGTCTCGGCGAACGCGGTGGGTTGATGGACTTTGATGTCGCCGCCACCATGGCGCAATCTCGGTTTGTGGCGCTCAAAGGCGAGTTGGCCCAGCTTCAGCGCGCGCTGACCCAATTCATGCTCGATACCCACGTCAACGAGCACGGTTATCAAGAAGTTTATGTGCCGTTTTTGGTGAACGAAGACGCATTGAAGGGCACGGGTCAACTGCCAAAATTTGGTGATGACTTGTTTCGAGTCGATTTAGAACGGCCCTTATATTTAATCCCCACCGCAGAAGTCCCTGTGACGAATCTATATCGTGACCAAATTTTGGCAATGAATGATTTTCCCATCAAAATGGTCTGTCATACCCCGTGTTTTAGAAGTGAGGCCGGCAGCTACGGTCGCGATACCCGGGGCATGATCCGCCAGCATCAGTTCGAGAAAGTTGAGCTGGTACAACTGGTGCCGCCGCAGGAGAGCCAGGCCGCGCATGAGGCCTTAACGCTGCATGCCGAGGCTATCCTGCAGAAGTTGGAGTTGCCTTACCGCGTTATGAACCTCTGTGGCGGCGATCTTGGCGCGTCTTCGAGCAAAACCTATGATTTAGAGGTTTGGCTGCCTGGGCAAAACCAATATCGCGAGATTTCTTCTTGCAGTAACTTCAAGGATTTCCAAGCTAGGCGGCTGCAGGCGCGCTATCGAATTGAAGCCAATGCCAAGCCAGAGTTGGTTCATACCATCAATGGTTCTGGTCTTGCTGTTGGGCGCACGCTCGTGGCGGTGCTTGAAAACTTTCAGGATGATCAGGGGCAGGTTACCGTCCCCGACGCGTTACGGCCTTATCTTGGCGGTAAGACGAAACTGCTCGCGCAATAGTGGATTTTTTACCGCTGCACTTTAATCTTCGGGGCGCGCCGGTGCTCTTGGTCGGGGGCGGCGAAATTGCCCGTCGTAAGGCCGTGCTGATCAGTGAAGCTGGCGCGGTCTTGGTGTGCGTTGCGCCAAAGCTTGAATTTGATCTGACGGCTTTATCGGCTGATCATGCCTGGCGCGAGAAGACCTTTGAGGCAGCAGACGTGATGGGCATGCGTTTGGTCGTTGCGGCGACCGACGATGCGGTGGTCAATGAAGCCGTCTCACGGGCCGCGCAAGCCCAAAATCTGCCGGTCAATGTTGTGGATCAGCCGAACCTGAGCACGGTGATCTTTCCGGCGATTGTTAACCGGTCTCCGGTCTTACTCAGTGTGGGCACGGGCGGTTCCTCGCCGGTGTTAACGCGATACCTTCGTGAGCAACTCGAAGCACTGGTGCCTCAGAGCCTGGTGCGAGTCGCGGCGTATTTAAAGTCGCGCCGTCCGAGGCTGAAGGCCGTAATTCCGGATATTCGAACCCGCCGCATCACTACCGAGGCGTTTTTCGCAGGACCTGGATTTAGTCATGCGGAAGCGGGTGAAGACGATTTGGCGGACGGCTATCTATTTGAGCCCACCCAGGGTGTTGGGGAAGTGTTTTTAGTGGGTGCGGGTCCAGGGGATCCAGACTTGTTAACGCTTAAGGCGTTGCAGTTATTGCAACGTGCTGATGTGATCTTGTATGACAACTTAGTGTCCGCAAAGGTCTTGGATCGCGCTCGGCGTGATGCAACGTTTGAGTATGTGGGCAAGCAAAGTGGACTGAACTCAACGCCTCAAAACTCGATTAATGCACGTCTTGTGACGCTCGCGCGTCAAGGTCTGCGGGTTGTCAGGTTGAAAGGAGGAGATCCCTTCATTTTTGGTCGCGGTGGCGAGGAGCTTGCCGAACTCATTGAGGCGGGTATTGCATTCCAAGTCGTGCCTGGGATCACCGCGGCATCGGGTTGTGCAGCCTACGCTGGGATTCCCTTGACCCATCGAGACTATGCTCAGTCTGTGCGCTTTGTAACCGGGCATCCAAAAAATGCTTCGGTCGATTTACCCTGGCACGAAATGGTTTCGCCGGGTCAGACTTTAGTGTTCTATATGGGGCTGGGTGGGTTATCGGAGATCTGTACGCAATTGATTCGGCATGGCAAGGCGGTTGAAACGCCGGTTGCGGTGATTTCTAAGGGGACAACGCCTGAGTCAGTGAGTGTAATGGGGGACCTTGAAACGACCCCTGGGCTTGTTGCGCGGGCTCAGTTGCCGTCTCCCACTTTGATCATTGTGGGGGAAGTGCTTCGGGCGCCGAGCGTGCGGCCCTTGTTGGTCAAAGCCATCGATTAATCACAATCGCTTGGCTTCGGCAGGCCAGCAATTTGGGCTAGCTGTCGTCTCGCGCGGCCGCCAAAGAGTTGCATCAAGGCGATGCTCGAGAATTCTGGGTCGTGCTCACGCTTTAGTAATGTCATCAAAACTCTGCTCGGAGGCGAAAGCCCATATTGCGCATAGTAGGCGCGTAACAAATCGATGATCGCCCAATGCTGCGTAAACAGCGCAACCCCTAAGTCTTCTGCAATCACCTCGGCAATCTCGGGTGTCCAGTCCGCGGGTGAAACCAAAAAACCTTCCCGGTCGCGCGGCGCCACTATCGAGTCCACGTCAGGCAGTGCTGACTTTCAACGGTTAAGCGAACCCAGTCAGTGTAGGTGATGCAAGTGATTGCACGGGGCTCTGGCAGGCCGCGCTGCGCTAAATCCTCGCGCAAGACGCGAATTCTGTGGTCTTGAGTCAGATCTTGCTGGGTGGTGATAAACACCGCATCTTCGATGAGTAATATCAAATCCGTAGCGCTTGGCCGATGACCATGCAAGCGATAAGCATCAGAGCTGTTGAACGTGTGTAACATCATCAGAAGCAGAGCACGCGCTGGGCGCCTTTGAGGCGCGCCGAGATATCGACTCGCGTCAGCAAAGTGGGTTGAATGACCAAGGCCTGGTTGTGAAGACCAAACTGCTTAAAGGAATCCTCGCAACCATAAACGTCATGCACGTCATAATCTGCTAGGGCTTTGAATCCCCGCTGAAAATCCTTGCGCTCATGCGCTTCGACTGCGAGCTTGGGCTGGATCAGTTGCAAGCAGCCTGCGCCGACGAACAATATAGCGATGTTTGAAAAAGCGGATCCGGCTAATGCCGCATCAAAGGCCTCTTGGGCGTAGACGCTGGCGCCGGGGGGGTGAGACAAGATGAAGAGTAATTCGGTCATCGAATTAGGCCCCAAAGCTTATAACGCGGTCGCTGACAAGGCTTGCCTCGATCAGTTGACCAAGGCCTGAGATGTTGAACCCTGGCGCAAGGTTGCTCGCAGTCTTCTCGAACCGCTGCGCCTCCGAATCATTGAGGATGCCGCGGCGCAAACAGGATGCGACGCACAGGCAGAGGTCCAGCTCAAAGTTTTGCCCGAGCGTTTGCCAAGCAGTGGTTAAGTTCATCTCGTCTTGGGGCGGCGCTTGTAAAGCGTTCGCCACCAGCACAGCGTCATGGTAGAAAAAAACTCGATGAATGCGGTGCCCTTCGTTTAAGCAGGCCTGCGCAAAGTGTAAAGCGCTCCAAAGGCTATTGCTGGTGTACGGTGAGCCTTGAATGTTGAGAGCGAAATTCATAACAATGTTATCTCGTAAGGCCGATGCCAGATAGAAAAAACCCGGACAATGGCCCGGGTTTTCTTACGTTCTTGATGCGTTCTGAAAGTTAGTCGTCAGCCCAGCCGAAAAGTGCGAGCAGATGAATAAACAAGTTGTAGATACTCAGGTACATGCTGACCGTTGCCAACACGTAATTGGTTTCGCCGCCAGAAAGGATCCGATGGGTGTCATACATAATGAAGCCTGAAAAGAGCACAATGGCCATGCTGCTGAGGGCAAGGTGCAGACCTGAAATCTGGAAGCCAAAGAGGCTGCCAACAAAATTAAACAGCAAGCCGCCAATCAAAATCCAGAGTCCAACAGAGAGGAAACCGCCCAAGAAGGAAAAATCCTTTTTGCTGATCAGCGTGTAGCCTGAAAGGGTCATGAAAATGGCGCCGGTTGTTGCCAAGGCATACACGATGAGTAGGCCACCAGATTGAGACATCTGTAGGTAGGCATTTAACATCGGTCCAAGCGAGAATCCGAGGAGTCCCGTAAAGGCAAAAACCCAGCCTAATGCGGCCGGCTTGTTTGCGACCTTGTGTAGGCGCCATAAAGTAAAGAACCCGACGAGCAAGCAGACAATGCCAGTCATGGGAGGTGGCGCAACCGCCATTGAAATACCGGCAGTGACTGCGCTAAAAATAACCGTCATCGACAACAGCATGTAAGTCTGTCGTAAGACTTTGTAACCAGCCTCGCTGCGGCCCCCTGCTTGGGTTTGGGTTTGGGTAATGAAATCTGCGTCTGCCATGATGTCTCCTGTGAAATGATTTGACCTAAATCAGCGCGGTCGATAACGGCTGCGTGAATAGATTGTAAGGCCTTTCGCCGTTAATTCAAGACGCAAGATTCAAAATCGTTCCTTGTCCCTCAAAGGCTTTACCCTCTGCCGCGCATCGGCCGTTATCGCGCTTGGGCCTGCGCGGCCATCACGACCTTGAGCCCTTCGAGGTACTGCGTCCAGTGCACCACTTGCGGTGGTGCAAGGCTCGCTTTCATGCGCTTATCGAATTTGCCGTATTGTCGATTGGTTGCGCGCTTGATGCGTTTCGGGATGTCAGCGCCACCTCGGCGAATCTCTTTCTGAAGAATCCCTTGCAGGCCGCTCAAGCAGTCTGTCAGTCCTTCTCGAAATTCTGTTTTCTGGTCTGAGTTTAGCGCCATCGCAACAAGGTGAACCTGCAACTCGGGTTTAAACCAAGGTGGTAAATCGGTTGCCGTTAGGGCGGATTCTGCCTGACCTAGGCTCGCAAAAAGCGTGAGGCTGAGCGTTAAGAGGGTGTTGATCAACGTTCGGCTAATCGATTGATGGGTTGGCTTGGTCATAGAGACTCTCCTCGGTTGTCGAAAAACGCAGGCCCTGTATCAGCCTGATGCATCCGAAGTTCAGGTCGGTGAGGCCTAGGGGATTTTAAGTCGGGCATGATCCCGATCAAAAAGCCTAAGGGTTTTTACGGTGTGGGTCAAAGCCTGAGGGGTCGCTCAATTCAAGCACGCCCGACGCATGAAGTGGTTCAAAACAAGGTGATTAACGCAACAATAGCGCCACTCATCAAAGTCACCAGGGTGCCGCTTAGAATGGATAAAGGCGCGATGCTTAAAAATTCTGCACGTCGCTCGGGCACCAAGACGGTGAGTCCGCCGATCAAAATACCGAGGCTGCCGATATTGGCGAACCCGCATAATACGTAGGTTAGGATTAACCGGGTATTGGCGGACAGGGTGTCTGCTTGTCCTGCCATCTGAATGTAAGCAATGAGTTCATTTAGAATGATTTTGGTGCCCATGATGCTACCTGCCAGTTGCGCCTCGGCCCATGGAATACCGATGAGCCAGGCAACGGGCGCGAACAAAAGCCCGGTGACATACTCGAGTGACAGGGTCGTGCCATCGACTGAAAACTGCCCCACAATGCCGTTCGCTAGGGCGACCAAGCTACTGAGGACCAGCAGCATGGCGCCGATGTGCATGGCGAGCGTTAGCCCGTCAGACGTGCCGCGGGTAATCGCATCCATAAAGGAGGTGTATTGTAAGGTTAGCTTAGGCTTGGCTAGAGAGGCCTCAGCTGCCGACTCCGGCATGAGCAGTCGCGCGAGATAGATCGCCCCAATAATATTGATAATCGATGCGGTGAAAAGGTGCCCGACCGGGTTCGGCAAGACGTCCCGTAAAACGGACGCGTATAACACCATCATTGTGCCGGCGATGGTGGACATGCCGCAGGTCATAACGGCAAAAAAATCGCTGCGTGACATCTCTTTAAGGTAGGCGCGAATCACGAGTGGCGCCTCAACCATACCTAAAAATAAGCTGGCGGCCGCGGCGGTTCCCAAAACGCCAGAGACATTGAGCCCGCGCTTTAGCAGCGCGCCTAAGAGCCGAACCAATGCCGGCAAAACGCCCCAGTACCAAAAAATGGCCACCAGCACGCTGAATACCAGAATTTGAGGCAGGACTCGAAACGCGAAGATGTAGATCGAGGCGCCCGACTTCAGTTCAAACGGCGCCTCTGCGCCACCTAAGAAGCCAAACATAAAACGGGTCCCCACTAAGGTCGCCTGCTCGATCGCGGTCACGATGGTGTTGAATATCATCAATGATTCGGCGATCCAGGCAACTTTTAGAAAGAGGGTGGCCAGGGCAAACTGCAGGATAAGGCCGATGGCGATGAACCGCCATTGGATCATTGATCGATCTTTACACAGCAAAAATCCAATGCCGAGGATTGCGAATATTCCAATAATTGCTTGCATAAAAACCTTTTAAGTAATTGTTATATATGTATTATTGTAAATAACTTTATCGCGGTCGATGACCATTTTTTAGGTTATCTCAGATAGGGGCCGATGACGGTTAACTGCTGTTGGTCTGCGTCGAGGCGCGCCATCGCGCCAACCGGCACCGTCGCTTGATCATCGATATGACCGATCATGAGGCCTTGTAGCACAGGTATCGCCAAAGGCGCAACGCGATCCCGAAGGATCGCCTCGACGGATAGACTCGGTCCGGAGACACGGGCATTCGTAAATTTGCCAATCACAAGGCCTGCAATCTGCTCAAAGACACCGGCCAACCAGAGCGCCGTTAACATCCGATCGATTCGGTAAGGCGCTTCGTCGACATCTTCTAAAAATAAAATAGCGCCCTTGAAGTTTGGCGCGTAAGGGGTGCCCAAAAGGTGGGTTATGAGCGATAAATTACCGCCAATCAAGCGCCCGGTTGCGCGGCCAGGCTTTAGGGTTTTAAGACGATTAGCCCTTTCAGCGCGCCCGGGCGTTTGGGCAAAGGGGGGTGGCGCCGCGATGATCGGCGCGGTGGGGACAGTTTGTAACACTTGCTGAAAGGCGGCGAGCGTATAAGGGCTGAATTGCTGGGTCGCGATCGGGCCGTGGAACGTAATGAGCCCGGTTTGAGCATTAATCGCAAGGTGCAGGGCGGTAATGTCGCTATAGCCCAGTAAAACCTTTGGATTGCGAGCAATCGCGTCATAGTCGATGAGGGGCAGGAGCTTCGAGGCACCAAACCCGCCGCGGGCACAAAAAATCGCGTCAACGCCCGGATCTTTGAACATGGCGTTGAGATCACTGGCTCGCGCCGCATCCGTGCCCGCCAAGTAACCAGAGCGGTCGAAGAGATGCGCGCCCGGTTTGACCTTGAAGTCCAGAGATCGAACAATGTCCATCGCAAATTCAATGTCTTGATCTTCGAAGCCGTTACTGGCGGGCGCAATGAGCCCGATCGTCATGCCCGGCTGTAATCGGCTCGCCAACGTCACGGTAGGCGCTTGGTGCGGCGTTCTGTCACCGTGCGTCAAGTGTTGTCCAACGTGCTGCGGTGACCCGACAGCATGCCCATCCAGACCCAATGCGTGGGGCGTAATAGCCGCTGTGCCCAATCCAGCGGCCGCAACGGTTCGATGCAGGAAATCGCGTCGGTTCATTGAATGTCTCCTTGGAAGCGCCGGCTTGATCCACCACTGCTAAGACTATACCCAATATTCGGAGGTTGGCGGGAGAATATCGAGCGCACAACCGATTATCCCAAATACTGCTCGGTTCACCTTTAAGGTGACGATTTGTGGCGTATAGACCGTATAATTAAAGATCTCCTTTTGGTTAAAGCCCTATGCGACTTTTGTTCTTTTTAGCACTCGCGATGATGCTCCTGACCGGATGCGGCGAAGCATCAGACACCGGTGCATCCCCGGAAACCACGGCTGAGGCGAGCGCCGAGCGTGAAAGCCCCGCTGAAAAGGCCAAGGCGCGAGAAGCGGTTAAAACCGCATTCAAGAGCCGTCCGGTCCCCGTTAGTATTGACGTCGTGACCCTGGGCTCGATTGACGCAACCTATGCCACCACGGCAACCCTGTCTGCGGTGGAAGAAGCCCTGGTGGTGGCTCGAACCCAAGGCATTGTCGAAACAATCTTTGTGGAAGAAGGGATGAAGGTCAAAAAAGGCACGCCCCTTGCGCAACTCGATACGCGGCGCTTGGCGTTGGATATGGCCCGAACTGAAACGAATCTAGAGAGCTTAAAGCGGGCCTTAAATCGCGCCGATCAGCTCTATGACAGTAAGATGATCAGCCCCGATGCCTTCGATCAAGCCCGATTTAACTACGAGCGCGAAGCGGCAGCGCTCGCCTTACTGGCCCACGATCTCAGTGAGGCGACCATTCGGGCGCCAATCAATGGCGTGATCACGGTTCGCCACATTAAACTGGGCAATACTTTACAACCGAATTCCGAAGCGTTTGAAATGAAGCGCGCAGACATTATTGAAGCGATTCTTAATGTGCCCGAGCAAGAGCTCCTGAAACTGAAGGCCGGGCAACCCGCCTCCATTGCCGTGGACGCCCTGACAGGGCTGGTTGTTGAAGGGGAGGTGCTGCGGATCGCGCCCGAGGTGAATCCGGCGACGGGGACCTTTCGAGTGACGGTGAGCATGCTCAACCCAGAGAGTCAGTTAAAACCGGGCATGTTTGCGCGAGTGGATATTCTGTACGATCGATATTCCGATGCCCTTTTGGTCTCCCGTGAGGCGGTTATCACCCAGCGGAACGAAAAATCGGTATTCGTACTTTCCGATGACATCGTGAGCCGAAAAATTGTCGAGACGGGCTATGCGCAGGGCGCGCGCGTTGAGATTAAAAAAGGCTTAGCCGTGGGAGACCAGGTCGTTGTGCGTGGGCACAGTACGCTGAAAGATGGCGGCCTCGTTCGTGTTGTTCAGTAGGGCCCCGTTATGACGCTCGCGGGGCGCGCCATTGCGCGACCGGTGACAGTCTGCATGGTGACCATCGCCGCCATGCTCTTCGGAAGTATCTCGCTGGACCGGTTGGGGCTGACTTTGTTACCAGAGTTGACCTATCCCACTTTAACGATTCGCACTGAGTTCGATGGTGCTGCACCGGCGGAAGTCGAAGAACAGGTAACCCGTCGAATCGAGCAACGGGTCGGGGTCGTTAATGGCGTGCGCAAAATGCACTCCATTTCTGCAGCGGGCCAAAGTGATGTCATCTTAGAGTTTCGGTGGGGCGCCGATATGGACATGGCGTCCATTGAGGTCCGGGAAAAATTAGACCTTGTTCGACTGCCGATTGAACTCGATAAGCCAGCCCTGTTAAGACTCAATCCGAACTTGGACCCGATTTATCGGTTTTCACTCACCCTAGAGACCGCTGATGCCGCCTCGGTCGATGCATTGCAGTCGCTCAGGCGGTATGCCGATGAGTTTTTGAAACGAAAGCTAGATGCCGTGCCAGGGGTTGCTGCAACGATCGTTGCCGGCGGCTTTGAGGACGAAGTTGCCGTCTTTGTCGATCAGTCGAAGCTCGCTCAGTTGGACCTGACGGTTGCCGAGTTGGGGCAGAAACTGCAGGCAACCAATGTCAATTTATCCGGCGGCACCCTCGAAGATGGCGCGCAAGAATACTTGGTTCGGACGCTGAACCAGTTCGACACCATTGAGGACATTCGATCGACCATCATTTTTCAACGCGGTGGCCAAATCATTCGGCTTGGGGATGTCGCGGAGGTAAAAGAGGGTCAAAAGGATCGGGATGCCATCATGCGCGTCAATGGACTGCAGGCCATTGAGGTGTCCTTATATAAAGAAGGCGATGGGAATACCGTTGAGGTTGCGGCCAATATTCGCGCGGAGATAGAACGCTTAACGAAAAACTTGGGTGAGGGCATGGTGCTGACGCCCATCTATGATCAATCCGAGTTCATCGAGTCGGCGATCTCTGAAGTCCAATTGGCCGCATTTCAAGGCGCCGGCCTGGCAGTGCTGGTTTTGTTTTTGTTTTTGAAACAGATCCGAGTCACTTTGATTATTGCGGTGACGGTGCCAGCCTCGGTCATGATGACCTTCGCAATGATGCGTCTGTTTGATATCAGCCTCAATGTCATGAGCCTGGGTGGGATTGCCTTGGCGGTTGGCATGCTGATGGATAATGCCATTGTCGTGCTGGAGAACATTGCTCGGCGGCGAGAGCAGGGTGAGTCCCTGCGGCAAGCGTCAGAAACGGGCGGTGCTGAAGTCTCGGGCGCGGTTCTGGCCTCGACGATGACGACCATCGCGGTCTTTCTGCCACTGGCGTTTGTTGAAGGTATTGCGGGTCAATTATTTAAAGACCAAGCCTTAACCGTGACGTTTGCCTTGCTCGCGTCTTTGATACTCGCTGTCACCTTGATTCCGATGTTGTCCGCATTGGGGGCGCAATCAGAGGCTGCGTTGCCGCCATCGGCCGCGAGTAAGCCAGAGCAAAGGCAGGTCGTTCGGCGAATTTTTGGGGGATTTCTTCGAGGCGTTTATGGGGTCTTGGGTTTGGCTTTATCGGCTCTGCGCTTGATCCTTCGTCCAGTGATGCTTGGCTTTGATCTGCTGTATGCGGCCTTAGCGCAGGGATACGCGCAATTGTTGGTGCGCGCCCTGCAATCACCAGCGACAACGATTTTAATCAGCGTAGTGCTGCTTGTGAGTAGTGGCCTTTTGCTGAACCGGTTGGCCCTTGAGTTAATTCCCAACATCTCTCAGGGGGAATTTCAGGTGAGCCTTGAGTTGCCGCCGGGTACGCGGATTGAAAGTACTGATGCGTTGATCGAAAAGGTCCAGCAGGGCCTGCAGGACGCGGAAAGTGTTGCGCGAACTTATTCCGTTGCCGGCACGGGTGGGCGAATGGATGCGTCCGCCGTGAGTGGGGGTGAAAATTTAGGGCGTATCACGGTTGTTTTAGCGCCGGATGAGTCTGGAACGAAAGAGGCGCGTGTGATGCAGCAAGTACGCCGCGTCCTCGACGATGAGCCAGCGCTTAAATATAGTTTGGAGCGCCCACAATTTTTTACCTTTTCGACGCCTTTGGAAATTGAAGTGACCGGCACGGACCTGGATGGAATCCGGTCTGTGGCTGAGTCGCTTGTCTCTTCAATGACGCGTTCTGGTAGTTTCTCCGATGTTGAATCGACCATTTTGTCGGGCTACCCAGAGCTGCAGATTGAATTTGACCAAGATCGTATCGCGGCCCTTGGATTGACGGTGCCGCAGGTGGCCGCCCGAGTAGTCGATAAGGTCAAGGGCAATGTGCCGACGGAATTTACGTTTCAAGATAAGAAAATTGATATTCGCTTGCGAGTCGATGAAGGCGCAAGGGATTCCAAAGCCGATATTGAAAACCTGATTGTGAATCCTGAATCGAGCGAGCAGGTGAGGCTAAAGACCGTGGCCAAAATTTTTGAGGCCGTGGGTCCGGCTGATATCCAGCGCTTGGGTCAGCAGCGTGTGGGCATTGTCCGGGCGAATCCTATTGGCGCCGATTTGGCGGAAGGCGCGGCAATTGTCGAGCAGTTATTGGATGAGATTCCCCATCCCTTAGGGATCAAAAGCCATGTTGGCGGTCAGAGCGAAGAAATGGCGGCGTCGTTTAATTCTCTGGCGTTTGCGTTATTGCTGGCTTTGATCTTGGTTTATTTGGTCATGGCCTCTTTGTTCGAGTCTTTGCTGCATCCGTTTGTCATTATGTTCACAATACCATTGGCCGGTATTGGTGCGGTGCTGGCGCTCGTGCTCACCAATACGCCGGTGTCCGTTGTGGTCTTCATCGGCGGGATTCTGCTGGTGGGCATTGTCGTGAACAATGCGATTGTGTTGGTGGACCGGGTGAATCAGTTTCGACGGCAATCAGGCTATACCAAGCTTGACGCGCTGGTGGCAGGGACGAACGAGCGCCTTCGTCCCATTATGATGACAACGCTTACGACCGTGCTGGGTCTACTGCCCATGGCCTTGGGCTTTGGGGAAGCGGCTGAACTTAGAACCCCCATGGCGGTGACCGTCATTGGTGGTTTAATGATGTCGACGTTACTCACATTGGTTGTGATTCCTGTGGTCTACCTTGTTTTGGATCGAACTGAATGAACTTAGCAACATTTGCTGTAAGCAGACCGGTCACGATCTCCATGTTTTTTTTGGGCATGGCGATGATGGGGCTCTTCGCGGGTAGTCGATTGGCCTTAGAGGAGTTTCCAGAAATGGAGATTCCCTTTGTGGGTATCGGGATTCCCTATCCGAATGCGACGCCAGAAGAGGTTGAGGAAAATCTGGCCAAACCCGTGGAAGAAGCACTGTCGCTGATGAGCGGCGTCCAACAAATCAACACCAGTAGCTACCAAGGTTACCTCTGGGTCAGTGTTTTATTAGATTTCACGATGGACATTGCGGGCAAAGGCATCGAAGCCAAAGATCTGATCGAGAATACCCGCAACCGATTGCCGGAGTCAGTACGATACATCGAATTACGGCAAGCCGACCCGAATGCCGAACCGATGCTCAATGTCATGTTTACCGCGCCAAATCTAGACAAAGCCACCGCGTTCGAGCGTTTGGATCAAGAGGTCAAACAACGTATTGAACGCATCCAAGGGGTCAACTCGGTCGAACTCTTCGGCGCGGATGAACGGTATGTCATGATTTCCCTCAATCAGTTTAAGCTCGAAAGCTTAGGCCTCGACATGTTTAGTGTTCGCAGCCGCCTGCAAGCTGAGAATTTCTTCACCTCCGCGGGTGGCGTCGAAGTCGGTTTGACCGAATTTCGAGTGCGACCTGTCGGGCAGTTCAATCGTCTTGCCGATATCGAAAACCTCAGTTTCGGCTCGCTCGGGATTAAGCTTCGAGATTTTGCAACCGTTGAATTCGTGCCTCAAGATCGCGCTGATCGCCGGCGGGTCAATGGTGCCGACTCGTTGGGGATGTCGGTTTTTAAAAAACCAGAAGCCAATTTAGTGGCGGTGGCGCAGGCAGTCGAAGACGAGCTGGAGGCTGCATTCTCAGAAGCGGACTTGGCCGATATTATCGTGACCCCGGTGGACAGCGCGGCTCGAGGCGTGATTACAGCACTTTCGGACCTGCGAGACAGCGGCATTTTGGGTGGGTTCTTGTCCCTTGTGACGTTACTGCTGTTTATTCGGCGTTGGCGCAGCAGTTTGGTGATTGCAGCCACGGTGCCGTTGTCGCTGTGTGCAACGCTTGGGGTCATGTTCTTTATGGGTATGACGCTGAACATCCTGTCCCTAGTGGGGTTAATGTTGGCGGTCGGTTTGCTCGTTGATAATAGTGTGGTCGCGAGTGAGGCCATTGATTATCGGCGCCGGGCAGGGCTCACGCCAAAGCAGGCTTCTGTCGCCGGCGTAAAAGACATCAATATGGCGATCACGGCCGGCACGCTGACGACGGTCATTGTTTTTGTTCCCAGCTTCATGACGGATATTCAACAGGTTGCGGTGATTCAGCAGAATATCGCCATCCCGTTATGCGTGTCGCTGCTGGCCAGCTTACTCATTGCGCAAACTTTAGTGCCGACGGCCGCCGCGCGATTGATTGTCGAGGACGTGGCGGCAACGCCGATTATTGATCGAATTGCGAGGGTCTATACCCGTCTGATCAGCCTAACCTTGCGGCATCGCTTGATTGCATTTGTGCTCAGTTGCCTCGTGCTGCTGAGCAGCATTTGGGCTTATCAGCAGCTCGACGTGAATATGAATCCGGATTCTGAGTCCCCAAGACTCGACCTTCGATTTTATATGCGGGGTTCTGTTGATATCGATGGGATCGAAAGTTTTGTTGATGAGCTCGAAGACTACTTGATCGTCAATAAGGAGCGCTTTTACATTAAAGACATGTTCAGCCGGTACGACGTGGATCGAGGCAATATCAGTCTTGTTTTATATGAAGATGCCCCCCTGTCACCGAAAGTGATCGAGCGTATGATCGAAGCCAAACTGCCGGTACTGCCCGATGTCCGAGTGCGCTTTGGCGGTCGGCATCGCGGGTTCGGTGGCGGGAATAATGGTCTGTCGTTACGGTTGATCGGGCCCTCGACCGATGTCTTGATTGAAGAATCCGAGCGGCTTATCGAGGTCATGGAGACGGTCGATGGGCTGACCAACGTTAGAACCAACTCGGAATCCCGTCGGCAGGAAGTGGTCATTCGAATGAAGCCAGAGGCGGCGGGTCTTTATAACATTACCGCCCGCCAAATTGCCCAATCTGTTTCAACCGCCTTCGGCATTCAGTTGTCGCGAGGTCTACAGCAGCCCAATCGGGAGTACGAAATCTGGATGGGGCTGAAAGATGGGCGAGACGCAACGCTGACTGACCTTCGAAACCTGCCGCTCCTCGCGCCGGGCGGCGATCGAGTGGCCCTAACGACGGTTGCTGATTTAGAAATCAGAAGTTCCTTGCGGTCGATCCGGCGAGAAAATCGGGAAACCGAAGTGCAAGTTCAGTTCGATTTGAGTGAAGGTACAACCCCAGATCAGGCCAGCGCTTTGGTCGAAGCCTTGATGGAAGACTATCAGCTGCCGCCGGGTTACCGCAGCGAGCAAGGGCCCGGGTTTTCAATTGATATTGAAATGGCGCAGGAAATGCTCATTAATATTTTGTTCGCGATTCTCTTGATTTACATGTTGATGGCGGCTTTATTTGAGTCGGTGTTGTTCCCAATTGCGATATTGGTTTCAATCGGTTTTAGTGTGGTTGGTGTCTTTTGGTTTTTGTTGCTGACCGGGACGACGTTTACGGCGATGGCGAGCACCGGCATGTTGCTCTTGGCGGGTATTGTGGTGAACAACGGCATCGTCCTGCTCAGCCGCATCATCCAGTTGCGGGACGCGGGAGTGCCACGCCTTGAGGCGATATTGGAGAGTGGTCGACATCGGTTAAGGCCCATCTTGATGACGGTTTGCACAACCGTTGCAGGATTATTGCCACTCGCATTGGGGGATGTTCGGGTCGGTGGACTCGGGCCCAGTTATTTCCCGATGGCCAGAACGATTATTGGCGGTTTGGTCTTCTCAACCCTGATTACCCTCGTCGTGCTGCCGCTCATTTACGTGCTGCTCGATGATTTGAAGCAGTTTTCGTATCGCGCGTTAGCCGCCATGAAGCGGGGGCTGCGGCAAGTTTAAGAGGTTCTTGAAGGCAATTCATGCTCAAAGCGTTGGCTATTTCAAATTATCGATCGATCCGCGCGCTGGTGCTGCCTTTGGGGTCGCTTAATCTGGTGACGGGGGCCAACGGATCGGGCAAATCAAACCTCTACAAAGCACTTCGGCTATTGTCTGACACAGCGCTCGGCTCGGCTGCCGGCAGTATCGCGGGCGAAGGCAGTTTGGCCTCGGTACTTTGGGCTGGTCCCGAGCAGTTCAGTCGCGGCATGATTCAAGGCGATGAGCCGGTTCAGGGAGGCCCCCGAAAAAATCGGGTGAATCTGAGGTTGGGCATCGCAGGCGATGACAGCAGCTACGCGATTGATTTTGGCTTGCCCGCGCCGGTTGCACGGACTCTTTTCGACGGGGATCCAGAAATTAAACGCGAGGTGATCTGGATTGGCGAAACCTATCATCATTCTCGGCTAATGATTGACCGAACGGGCCCGGTGGTTAAGGCAAGAGATGATTCGGGCGCGTGGCAGGTGCTGAACCGTCATCTTCCGGTCTTTGACAGCATGCTCGCAAGATCCTCCGATCCGATTCTTGCGCCAGAAGCGTTCGCGCTGCGAGAGCACATCCGGTCGTGGCGATTTTACGATCAGTTTCGGACTGACCGAGATGCGCCCAGTCGACAAGCGCAAATCGGCACTCGCACACTGGTGCTCCATCATGATGGTCGCGATCTGCCTGCCGCTTGGCAGACCATTTTGGAAATTGGCGATGCAGCGGGACTAGGGCGGGTCTTGGCGGATGCCTTCCCCGGGGCTGAGGTGTTTATAGAGCGTGACGGCGGTCGGTTTGCTCTCAAGTTCCATCAACGCGGCCTGCTGCGGCCATTAGATCAGTGGGAGTTATCGGATGGCACGCTGCGCTACTTGTGCTTGGCTGCGGCGTTGCTGACACCACGCCCGCCAACGCTGATGATTTTAAACGAGCCCGAAACCAGTTTGCATCCGGAGCTCCTGCCGGCGCTGGCGCGCCTGATGCTGCGGGCCGCGGAAACAACGCAGTTATGGGTGACGTCTCATTCTGATGTACTTATTAGTCTGTTGCAGGAAAATCCAGTCTGTAACCATTTGCGGTTGACCAAACGTTTGGGCGAAACCCAATTGTTGGATGTTTCCGCCGCGGATATTCCGGCTTGGCGATGGCCCAATCGTTAACCTTTTATTTTTAAAAATACGGTGCAACTTAGACTGGTCCTGCTGCGCTGAGCGAAAAGCCTCGACTTGTCAGGTGCCGATAATTAGGTTTTGATGCATCCAAGCTGATGGTTGTGAGTCTCTCGAGTCTCGACGTCAGAATGCAGGATGAGCGCCCGCCTTAAACAAGCAAACCAGTGAATAGCAAGACGATCAGGAGAGAGACAAGATGAAAGAATGGAAATGGGGTCTGTTGTCCATACTGTTAGTGATTGCGCCGCTGTCGGCGGCGCGTTGGGAGGCTGACATTACCAGCCGCACTGATGCCCACACAAAAGAGGTTGTGGCGCTGAGGCACTGGTTTCATGCCAACCCTGAACTCGGTAATCGGGAGTTTAATACGGCCGCTCGAATTGCGAGTGAACTTCAAGCGCTGGGCTTTGACGAGGTGCGCGAGGGCATCGCCCACACAGGCATTATTGGAATATTGCGGGGTGGTCGACCGGGCCCAGTGGTCGCGCTTCGCGCGGATATGGACGCCTTGCCCGTTAAAGAAAAAACGGGGGTGCCCTTTGCTTCAACCGTTACCACCCTTTGGGAGGGCGTCGAGACGGGGGTGATGCACGCCTGTGGGCACGATGCCCATATGGCAATACTGCTAGGGGTTGCCCGAGTGTTATCGGATCTGCGCGCTGAGATGCCCGGCACGGTGATGTTCATCTTTCAGCCCGCAGAAGAGGGCCCGCCAGGTGATGAAGAAGGCGGGGCTGAATTGATGTTGAAAGAAGGCATCTTTGCCGGCCCAGATCGACCGGGGGCTGTTTTTGGACTACATGTTTTTCCAGGACCAACGGGCTCAATTATGTACCGGCCGAATGGCTTTATGGCGGCCTCGGATTACTTAGAGATTAACGTCGCAGGGGTGCAGACCCATGGCTCGATGCCATGGCATGGGGTTGATCCGATCGCGAGCGCCGCGCAGGTGATCAACAGCCTGCAGACGGTTGTCAGTCGTCAGATGGATATCAGTAAAGCGCCGGCGGTCGTCACCATTGGCACTATTGCTGGGGGCAATCGCGGCAACATTATCTCAGATGGCGTCCGCATGACCGGCACCATTCGCACGCTAGATCCGGGCATGCAACTCGAGATTCATGAACGTATCCGCAATACCGCAACCGCTGCTGCGGCCACGATGGGCGCGACCGCTGATGTCATGATCGACGTGGGCTATCCTGTCACGGTGAACGATCCGAAGCTCACCCAAGAGATGGCGGGCGTACTGGATTGGGCCGCTCATGGCGAAGCCAGGGTAGTGCCGCCTATTATGGGAGCAGAAGATTTCTCCTATTTAGCCATGGAAGTCCCAGGTTTGTATTTTGCGCTTGGGGTGTTACCCGAAGCGGGAGATGATCGGGTTGTCGGGGTGAATCATTCGCCGTATTTCTATGTCAATGATCGAGCCCTGCCTGTGGGCGTGCGAGCGCTGTCAGGCTTGGCGTTAAACTGGTTGTCGGCGCGCGCGCCGAAATGATGCCGGCGCGCGTATTACGCTTGTGGCAATGCTCGAGCGTGCTGGGGGGGAGGAGGATCCGATGCCGTTGAGTGTGTCAGATCATCTTGCTTTGGCCCTGGATCAAATGGGTCCTGCAACCTGTAATGGCCGAAGCAATGGCGACGTCCGGACCGCGTTAGGCCACCCGTTAGATCAGCAGTATGTGCCGTGCTTAGAAAGTCAGGGTGATGCGCCGTCCGGCAATGTTGTGTCATTTGATGATGTCGCATCAGAGCGCTACCCCGGCACCACCCGAAAAATATGGTTGTATACGCCTGCAATGCGGGTTTTGACGGCGCCGAATCGCTTGATCCTTTTCAATGATGGCGGCGCTTATCTGGCGCGGGAAGGGCCGGCCCGAGCGACCAAAGTGTTGGATACGCTGCATCAAACCGGTGAACTGACCAACACCTTCGGTGTCTTTATTCAGGCGGGTCAAAGTGCTGTGATGCCGAAAGCGTCGCCTTTGGCCTCTTATGGTATCGCTGAGGCGCAGCGCAGTTGGGAGTATGATCGGTTAACCAACGACTACAGTTTCTTCTTGTCGGATGAGGTGATGCCGTTTGCGGCAAGTCAGTTGGACATCAAGTGGTCCACCGCACCGGCGGATATTCTTTTATGCGGCATCAGTAGTGGTGGCATTGCCGCTTTTACAGCGGCGTGGCACCAGCCGCAGCGGTTTCAAAATGTGTTGTCCCATTGTGGCTCCTTCACCAATATCTGGGGTGGGCATAACTTCCCCTATCTGGTTCGCACGACGCCCAGAAAGCCGTTAAAGGTGTTCCTGCAAAGCGGCGCGAACGACGCGGAGACGCTATTCGGTGATTGGGCGACGGCCAATCAAGCGATGTTCAAGGCGCTGGTTTATGCCGGTTACGATGTGCGATTCGAATTTGGGGAAGGCGGTCATACGCTGCGGCATGGCGGCGCATTGCTCGCGGATAGTTTGCGCTGGTTCTGGCCGGTCTGATCTTTCGTAAAATGATGCGGCATTAACAAGTTGCGACGCTCAGTATTTTTGGCTCAGAAGGCGACAGTTCACCTTTGTCGTTTGATCTGAGTTACCTCGGATCCATAGTCTCGCTGCGACGCGTCGTTAATTGGGTTACAAGGGGCGCCGGTTCAGAATTGAACTTTTAGGCTGAAGGTCTAATTTAAGTTCTTTCTCCATGAGATAGGGCCTCCTTATTTTTGTGTAGGATGCTCAAATAACAAAAATACAGTGAGCGTGAAAATGAATGACTTCAGCGGGAAAAACATCGTTGTGACCGGCGCAGCGTCTGGCATCGGAGCGGCGGTTGTTCGCCGCACCTTGGAACTGGGCGCGCAGGTCATTGGCTTGGATATCAACCAGGCAACAGGTGAATCGGTTGGCAATGCCAAGGGGGGGCAGTTCTATCACTGTGACGTGAGCGATGTTGCGAGCTGGGAAGAAACCACGAGCATGCTGAGTCACCGCTTGGACGCAATTGACCACCTGCATCTTAATGCGGGGATTCAGATCGCGCCGCCCGAGGCGCCGCTGGCGGAGTATCAATTCAGCGCAATGCATTTAGCGCGTTATAAAAAAATGACTGGGGTTAACATCGATGGGGTTGTTTATGGGCTGCACCACCTTTTACCCCTGATGCGTGCGGGCGGGAGCATCGTGGTCACGGGGTCCCTTGCTGGTGTTACGCCTTATGATGTTGATCCTTTGTACGCCATGACAAAACATGCGGTGACGGGATTGGTTCGAAGTCTTAAGCGGGAGCTTGGCGAACGACAGCTTCGCATCAATGCTTTGTGTCCCGCTGGAATTGACACGGGCATTATTCCGCAGGCCCAACGGACCCAAGACGCTGTCTTTATGACGCCTGACAATGTGGCGGATGAAGTAC
Source organism: Pseudomonadales bacterium (assembly GCA_017854255.1). Classification (GTDB taxonomy): domain Bacteria; phylum Pseudomonadota; class Gammaproteobacteria; order Pseudomonadales; family Azotimanducaceae; genus UBA9926. The sequence goes on along the minus strand of JAFMIA010000026.1, from coordinate 595 downwards.
TAATGCTGTTTACAGTGCAAGACAGCGGTGCGACTTGGGCCAAGGTGCGCGACAGTAAACCGGCTTGGATTATCCAACCCCCGGGCCAGAAGAAACGATCTAATTAAAAGCGCTGATAGAACGGTTTTCGGCATAAGCCGATGTGCCGATCGCCTGTGAAGCGACAACCCGCCGCGCTGGCGAGGCGTCTACCCGAACAGGGCCCGCGACTTCGCATTCCGCAGTCTTTGAGTTACCGCGGCGATTGATGCTGCTGGTATTGACTCATAGGCCTGCTTGCAGAATCTTCCTTTAATCGACTACGCACTCAGGGCGATCCGCTGCGCTCGGAAACAGGCCCCGTCAGCCTCCTAGGCGCGTTTTGATTAAGATTGAATAATTTGGCAAGACAGTCGATATTCGTTGAAACAAAAGCTAAAAAAATTCAAGGCCTATTCCCATGGACATCAATGAGACAGTGGCAGTGGTCACAGGCGCAGGTTCAGGTATTGGGCGTGCGTTGGCTTGCCGGCTTGTGGCGGCCGGCGCAAGATTTGTGGTCTGTACGGATATTGATGCAGACGCCGCGCGCGAAACGGCTAACCTGATTGGTTCG
>JAFMIA010000025.1 GCA_017854255.1 Pseudomonadales bacterium | reverse complement strand
AGCGCCGAGAGGCCTCGATTCAAGATACGTCCATGTCGATCACGGCCTTTACAACAGAATTTATGGATGATTTCGGGATTCGAAATCAAGAAGACCTCCAGAATTTTGTGCCAGCCACAACCATTCAGCCTTATGACGCCACCATCCGCGGGGTCGGCCGAAACTTCCGAGCGCTCGGTGGAGATCCTGGTGTTGCGGTCTATATGAATGGTGTTTATTCCGAAGATCTACTGACAGCGACAGCGCAAACCTTTTGGGATGTGTCTCGGGTTGAAGTTCTGCGGGGACCGCAAGGCACGCTCTATGGTCGAAATGCGGTAGGCGGGGCAATCAACATCCTGTACAAGAAGCCGCAGCAAGAAATGGACTGGTCAATAAAATCCATTATGGGTAACGCCGGTCAGCTTGAGTCTTATGGCATGCTGAATGGCGCCCTGAGCGACACCGTTTCTGCCCGAGTCAACTTTGCGCTGAGAAACCGCGATGGTGCGGTTCAAGAGTTGGGTGATGGTCAAGCCACAGATGGCTTGGGCGTCAAGAACTTCAATGGCCAGCTTCAGTGGGATCCTAGTGATCGACTCTCGGTCAATGTTCGGCACAATGGCATGCGAACCGATCGACCGGTTGGCGGCGCGAATGGGGGCGGACTTGTCGTATTGAACGAAGAAGGTGAGGCGTCCAGAAATTATCACGCGCTGGTGCCGGGTTATCGCGCAATTGATCCTGCCCAAACGAACCCTGTGGCAAGTGATTTCTTGCTACCCTCAGCGCCGGTTTACACGTTTACCGATCCGGTAACCGGTGCGTTGGTTCAAGCTCAAAATAACCGAGCGGGCATTGACTATGGCGATTTTGATGGTCGACAGAATGCCGCCGCGTCGCTCGATGGGTTTAACTACACAAGCCAAGCCTCCATGGATGCCTATAATCAGTGCGTCTTTGCGGGTGACATTAATGGTTCCGACGTCTGTGCAGGCACCAATGGTTTGAATCGAGAAGAGTTTGAGGGTGATACTACCCAGTTGAATGTCAGTTATCAGCTAACCGACAACATCGAACTGAAGTACGTGTTTGGCTTTAATGAAATCATGTACCGTCGAACCACTGATGATGATAATACTGCCAGTAAATTCCACGATCGGCAGTTCTATGTCAATCATGAGGCGAGCTACGAGTCGCACGAATTAATGGCATTTGTGGATCTATCCGACAACGTGACCCTGACCTCTGGAATCTTTTTCTATGATGCAACGATTGACCAGCGCGGTGATTTGTATAGCGCGGTAGGAGAAAGCCGATTCATCAACCCCTATGTCGATAACACATCATTGTCAGCAGGGGCAGCCAGTGTCCTTGGGCCAATTTTACGACCCGATCTGCCGGCGGATGTGGCAGCAGGCGCATTTACCGGGTTACCGATCTCAGGTTTATTGAGCCAGCAGGCTCTATCGCTGCACTCTGCTCGCGATGCATGCGAAGGCAGTGACTCGCCTTACTGCCAGCGCAATGGTTCAATCGGTGTAACAGATCCGGCTTTGGAAAACCCAAGCCGTAACCTATTATCTGCCGTCTGGCTGGGTGATAACGGCACGAACCCTGATTTAGACGTGCAATGGGGGCCGAATACTTTGGGCTCGGATGTGCTTTATCACACTCAAACGCAGCGGGAAGCGTTTGCTGCGTACAGCCAAGGGGTTTGGCAGATCAACGATCAATTCGCTCTGACGGTCGGTTTACGATATGCCTCAGATAAAGTTTTGGCAGAAGAAAACCTGTTCCGATATGCCGAGAGTGATATTAGTGGGCTAATCCCGTTTTGGGGCGGCGTGTTTGGCATTAATGCTGTCAATGGCGGCTTTGTTACGGATCCATCATTGATATCAGCGCAAAACCCGCTGGGTCATGTCTTTGACGAGTATGGTCAACCGACACCAACGCGCCTGGCAACCAACGGCGGTTTCCCGATTGCGGTCAGCCTCTACCGGCCTTATGAACGCAAAGACACGAAGACGACGTTCCGGGTTAACCTTGACTATGATGTGAACGACAATGCGATGGTTTATGCCTCGGTAACTTCCGGTCATCGTGGCGGTGGATACAACTTGTTGTTTTTCAGCAAGACGCCCACCTATGATCCTGAATCATTACTGGCCTACGAGTTTGGTTACAAAACTCAGTGGCTCGATAACGCTTTGCAGCTGAACGGCTCGTTTTACTACTACGACTATGAAAATATTCATACGGTTGCGACAGAAGTAAGTGCCTTCTTTGGGACCTCAACATCGGTCCTTGCAGCGCCTGGTGCAGAAATTATGGGTATGGAAGCAGAGTTGACGTGGCTGGCGACAGATCAGTTAACGATTGGCGGTAACTTCAGTTACACCCCAAATGAATACTCAGAAGATCTGTTCATTCTTGATCCTGCCGGGTTCGATGCGCCTGCTTCGCTGTTTGGCGCGGCAACGGTACAGAAAAACATCAAAGGCAATCAGCTACTGCAAGTCCCGGAGTCAAAATTTAACGGCTGGGTCTCGCATGTAACGCCACTGTCATCCGGTAGCACTCTCACGTTTACCGGCTCTTACAGCTGGATCGATGATGTGTACTACTCGCCTTTCGAAAATGAAGATGAGATGGCTGAGGCCTATGGTCGGTTGGACATGCGCGCGTCTTGGACTTCTGCCGATGGTCGAATGACGGTAGCTGGCTTTGTTAACAACGTGTTGGATGATACAGGTGTGTTGCAAGTTCTGCGTCATGGCGAAGAAGAATTCTTCCGCCAGACTGCGGGGACCACCTTGCCGCGGCTTATGGGAATTGAATTCACGGTCTCGATGAATGCGATGAATTAATTAACATTTGTTGGTGAAAAGGCGGCCGTTGGCCGCCTTTTTTATTTGTGACATTCAGTTTCCGATCAGGTACACTGCGCGAGCTGGTTCGATGACCGCACCTATTTATGACCGCGTAGTTTGTGTAACACTTTCGTTTTCTTCCTCCGCTCGTAAGTATTTTGAAGTCTCTCAGCCTTCAGGTAGTGATTGCTGCTCTGGAGAAAACTCACTTGTAAGGAAAGAAAAATGGCTACAGTACGTGGACAAGTAAAATGGTTTGACGACCAAAAAGGTTACGGTTTTATCTCTCAGGAAGGCGGCAAAGATGTATTCGTACATTTTCGCGCGATTACCTCACCAGGCGTTTCATCGCTTAGAGATGGCCAAGAAGTAGAGTTCGAAGTACAGCAAGGCGACAAAGGCCTACAGGCAGCGAACGTAACGGTTGTTTAATCGATCGTAAGAAACTTGAAAACCGGATTAGGCCTTGCGTTTAATCCGGTTTTTTTCTGTTAGAGCCTTGTTGGTTTCAAAACTGGATACAAGCTCATCCCAGAATCCCAGAATCCCAGAATCCCAGAATCCCAGAATCCCAGAATCCCAGAACCAAATAGCGTTGGCTCTCTAGGTCTACGTGGTAAGTTAGTCGACTAACATCCGGAAGGGTGTGTGCGGTGAATGCAAAGCACAAATCCAGTATTATGCCCGCAATCATTTTTTCGAGATCGGTTGAAATAATGGCTTAGGTTTTTGTTACTGTGTTAATGGTCTTTTGGCGAGTAAAAAATCGTAAACGGATGAATCGTTCGCTCTGGAGGTTGAAAATGATTTGGGTGATGCGCTTGACCCTGGTGTTACTGTTAGCGGGCTGCGCGTCAACTCCGATCGTTGATCAGGCCGGGGTAGATCAAGAAGCCTACGAGGCCGATCTCAAAGAATGTCAGTACTACGCCGATCAGGTTAACAGTGGCCAGATCATTGCGACTTCTAGCGCCCTGACGGGTCTCTTTGGTGGATTGTTGAGTATGGCGGTTGGTGATGAATCGAGTGCAAAAAAAGCCGCTGGCGCCGGCGTCACAGCTGGCGGCGCCAAAGGGTTGGCCGCATCAGAAGCGAAAAAAGCAAAAGTTGCTCGGCAATGTTTGCGAAGTAGAGGCTATATCGTTTACGACTAGCGCTGATAGTCTTTCGCGATCCGCTGTTTATCACGCTGCCAATCCCGTTCTTTGATGGTGGCGCGTTTGTCATGTTCTTTCTTACCAGAAGCCAGCGCTAATTCGCACTTAACTAAGGGTCCTTTCCAGTAAAGCGCCAAAGGGACACAGGTAAATCCTTTTTGTTGCACCCCGCCGATTAGGCGCGCAATTTCCCGCCGGTTCAGTAGCAGCTTTCTAAGTCTTTGTGCGTCTGCGACCACATGCGTTGAGGCCGAATGCAAAGGGGTAATGTTTGCTCCCAGGAGGAAGGCCTCGTTGCGTTTAAAAAAGATGTAGGTATCGGTCAGCTGGATCCGGCCGGCCCGAATTGATTTCACTTCCCAGCCTTCTAATACCAGGCCGGCTTCGAATTTTTCATGGAAATGATATTCGAAACCCGCCTTTTTATTTCTCGCGATGGTGCCAGGGCTTAATTTTTTTTTGGTGGCCAATGTCTTTACTCGACAGGAAGACGCCCATTGTACGTCGGAATGGATGACTTGTGGATACAAGTCAAAATGGTGACAATAAAATTGCGTAAACGAGGACGTGGCATGCTAAATCAATCAGAGTCGATGCACGGGATGTGGTCATCCCGCCTTATGTTTATTTTTGCGGCGGCTGGGTCAGCTGTTGGCTTAGGTAACATTTGGCGGTTTCCTTACCTTGCAGGTGAGAACGGTGGTGGGGTATTTGTATTAGCTTACTTAGGCTGTATTGCTTTGATCGGAATTCCAATTTTGGTTGCTGAGATTCTGCTTGGCCGAGCGGGTCGTCAAAGTCCGATCAATGCCATGCTCGTCCTAGCCAAGGCCTCTAATGCCAGTCCGGCCTGGTCGATCATTGGTTGGATGGGGGCGCTTGCCGGGTTCATGATTTTGTCGTTTTACGGGGTCATTGCGGGGTGGGCAATGGCCTATGTCGCCGATATGGTTTCCGGCAACTTCGTCGGGATTGAGGCTGATGCAGCCGCTAAAAGCTTTGACGATTTTACAGGTGATCCGCTGAAGGTAGTGGGCTGGCAAACCGCCTTTATGGCGCTGACCATTACGATCGCGGCTCGGGGCGTGGGGCGTGGCCTTGAGATGACCGTTCGTTATTTAATGCCCGCTTTGTTTCTGCTGTTGGTTGTCTTGGTGTTGTATAGCGCGCTCACGACCGGGCATTTTGTTGCGGGTTTAACTTTTTTGTTTCAACCCAACTTTGATGATTTCAGCTCAAACAGCTTGATAATGGCAATGGGCCAAGCCTTTTTTACCCTGAGCTTGGGTATGGGGGCGATTATGGCGTACGGCGCCTACATGCCAAAAGGGTCATCGATCGTGGGTACAGCAGCAACGATTGCGGTGTTGGATACAGGTGTTGCACTGATGTCTGGGATGGTCATATTCCCCTTGGTTTTTGCAAATGGCCTTGAGAGTTCTGCTGGCCCTGGTCTTATGTTCATTACGCTGCCGATCGCGTTCGGCCAAATGATTGGCGGCCAAATTTTCGGTACCATATTTTTTGTTTTGGTGAGTTTCGCGGCAATCACCTCCAGCATTTCATTGCTTGAGCCCGCCGTGGCTTGGGTGGTTGAAAAAACGCGCTTAGGACGGGCTCGAGGGGCGGTCTTGGTTGGGCTCATTGCTTGGCTGCTGGGTCTTGGTAGCGCTTTGTCTTTTAATTTAGGGGCAGAGTGGACCCTGACCAACGGCATGAACTTTTTTGATGTAATGGATTATGTCTCGAATAATATTTTGTTGCCGCTTGGCGGCATCCTCATTGCGATCTTCACCGGTTGGCTGCTTAGTGAGGACCAGTTGCAAGCCCAGCTAGCAGAAGACCAAGGGGCCTTACCGGTATGGCGTTTCCTGACGCGGTTTATTGCGCCTTTGGGTGTCCTGATCGTGTTTCTAGTGACTATTTTCTAATGGCCCGCTAAGGTTTTGAGACAGATTAAAAGAACAGCGCTGGTGCCCTACGCTTGTGAGGCGGTCTTTGAGGTCGTGGATCGGATTGATGCGTACTCAGAATTTTTACCTTGGTGCGCCGAGAGTCGGGTTCTGCAGAGAACTGAAACGGAAGTCATCGCGACGCTGGTCCTGGCAAAATCAGGCATTCGCCAGAATTTCACGACCAAAAATCAGTTGATGCGGCCGAATGCAATTGGTTTGTCGCTCGTGGACGGGCCGTTCCAGCAGCTTGAGGGGCGCTGGGTTTTTGACGCTCTTGGCGATGCCGGCTGCAAAATCTCACTCGATATGCGGTTTGAATTTAGCAGTAAGTTGATTGATCAGACCTTTGGTCGGGTTTTTGGCGTGGCCGCCGATCGACTGGTCGACGCGTTCACAGCGCGGTTGGATGATCTTCATGGCTGATTTATCTGCGGAGGTGTGTTTCGCCTCACCTCAAAGTCAGGCTTTGATGCCAATCACGGTGACGCAAGGCACCAGCATTCGCACGGCCGTCATGGCCTCGCTATTGCCGTCGATGTTTCCAGACTATGACTTTTCGTGCTTGCCCTGCGGTGTTTTTGGTCAAGTTGTCGATGACGAGCGTCAGGTCCAAGCAGGGGACCGGATTGAAGTTTATCGGCCATTGATTAATGATCCGAAAGCGCGTCGCCGCAACCGCGCAGGACGCTAGCTTTGGGTAGCAGCTTTGGCGCTGCTGGGCACATAGTCGCCTTCAAAGCGTATTAATCGATTGTCTTCAAAAACGATGATCAGCTCTTGCTTGATGACGGGTTGGTCCGGGTAGGCAATGGTGTAAATATAATTCCACCGCTGGCTGTCAAAAGCGTCCGCAAGCACCGGATTGCCAAGCACGAACTGTATTTGTGCTCGGGTCATGCCCGGTTTTAATTTATCGATCATTTCTTGCGAAACAATGTTGCCCTGCTGGATCGTTAGCTTATAGACGCCGGGAAATCCGATGCTCCCGCAACCCGTAAGGCTCAGAAGGAGTAGCAGTAAGGACACTTTTCGATTCAATTTCACAACAATTGATCTCTATGTTCGCCGAAAGATGGGTGACCTGTATACGCAGGGTCACGACTGGGGGCATTGTATCGTATAATGCGGGCTCAGCTAAGAGAATCTGATGAGTACTTATGACGGCCGAAACCCAAGACCTCAAAGACGCAGGCCTAAAAATCACGTTGCCACGGCTGAAAATTCTGCATGCCCTTGAGACCTCTAAGGTCCGCCATGTGAGTGCTGAAGATGTTTATCGATTGTTGCTCGACAGTGGCGAGGAAATTGGTCTTGCGACAGTGTATCGAGTGCTCACGCAATTTGAAGATGCTGGCCTGGTAACTCGGCATCATTTTGAAGGTGGTCATTCGATCTTTGAGCTATCGCCAGAGGCGCACCACGATCACATCGTATGCGTAAAATGTGGCCGGGTTGAGGAATTTACGGATCGAGAGATTGAAAAAAGACAAGAAGCGATCGCACTTGAGATGGGCTTTGAGTTAACCGACCACCAGCTGAATATGTACGGGTTATGCCCGAGTTGTCGGTAGAGCCTGTTACGCGCAATCGCGGATTAGATGGATTGCGCTGTCATCATCATTTCTCGGGCGTGAGCTAACGACTTTTTGGTAATCTCAATACCACTCAACATCCTTGCAATCTCCGCCACCCGACCCGAATCGCTCAGCAATTCGATGGCGGTTGCGTTGGCATCTTTGGTGACTTTAAAGTGATTGTGGCCCTGGGCTGCCACTTGTCCAAGATGGGTAACGCACAAAACTTGTGCTTGTGCGCTGAGGGTTCTTAAAAGCGCCCCAACCGTTTGGGCAACGCCGCCGCCAATCCCGACATCAACCTCATCAAAGATGATGGTTCCAACCGCGCTGGTCCCGAGGGTTGCCACTTGAATTGCAAGACTAATTCTTGAGAGCTCTCCGCCGGATGCTATTTTATTGAGCGGTTGGGGTGTTTGACCTGGATTGGTCGCGATCAAAAAGGTGGTTTCTTCTTGGCCAAATCGGCTCGGTTGAGCGTAGGGCGCAAGGCTCACCTCGAGACGGGCATTGCTCATCCCCATCTGGGTGAGCAAGTTCTTGACCGCTGTTTCAATTTTCGCTTTGCCTTTTGCTCTTTTTTTAGAGAGCCGAGTGGCTTCGGCTTCCCAGTTATTTTTCGCAGTTTGGATGTCGTCGCTCAGTGTCTCAACCGCCGCGTCCGAGTCGCTTAACTGCGCCAGCTCATCGCTCAAGGTCGCGTGGAGTGCGATGAGCTGCTCCGGAGGACATCGGTGCTTCCTCGAAATGTCATGAATTTGCTGCATGCGGTGTTCAACCCATTGCAGCCGCTGCGGGTCAGCCTGACTGACATCGAGATAGCGCAAAAGATCTCGATTGAGTTCTTCTATCTGAAGTAAGGACTGATCCAATTGATCTCTTGCAGCGCCTAGATTGGGATCGGTTACTTTACCCAAGGCAAGGCGTGCGGACTGTAGCGCTCCCAGGCCGCCGCCGGTATCGTCTTCACTGATAAGTCGCTGAGCCTGTTGCGCAAAGCTTAAGTTTTCATCGGCATTAGCCAGTTGTAATAATTCTGTATCCAGGGCGCTGACCTCCCCCGGTTGTAGGTCGAGCTTGGTGAGTTCCTCAAGTTGGTATTCTAAAAAGCCAATTCGATCTGCTCGGTCTTTTTGACTGGCTATCAGCGCGCTCTGCTTGGCCTGCAATGCTGACCAGGCCTCGAACAACGCGGCCACGTTTTCAGCAAGGGGTGTGACGGCTGCGAACTCGTCGAGCAGCTGGCGCTGGCTATCCCGTTTGAGCAGGGCTTGGTGCTCATGTTGGGCATGAATGTCTAGCAGGGACTCACTGAATGACTTGAGCTGGGCCAGCGTCATGGGCGTACCATTGATGAAGGCCCGGCTAGGGCCTTCGGTGTTAATGACGCGTCGAACTACGACTTCCGAATCGCTGTTGTCGACGTCATGTTCTGCAAGCCAAGCGCGGGCAAGGGGTGCTTGGTCCAGCAAAAAGATGCCGCAGAGCTCTGCCTTATTTGATGCTTGACCGACGAGGTGTGATTCAGCCCTTTGGCCCATTAATAATGCCAGGCCATCGACAACCAATGATTTGCCAACGCCAGTCTCGCCCGTGACTACGGTCATGCCGGGCGCAATCTCGATGCTGATCGAGTCGACAACGGCGAGATTTTTAATAGATAAATGCGTGAGCATGGCGACGGTCGTCATCGATTTGGGATTGAGTTGAAATGGTAGTCAAATGCACCCAGAAAATACATGGATAGATTCCTTTTATCTTCGCTTTTTTTACCTCAGGGTTGCGGCTATATTGTTCGACTAAGCCGGTCGATTAGTTAATGGAACGATCAACGTGATTACAGCAAAATCGCAAAATTTATTACGCACGATCGTCGAAAATTATATCGCCGAAGGGCAGCCGGTTGCCTCGGCGCGCCTCGCAGCAGCGGGGGTCTCAATGAGTCCAGCCTCGATTCGATTTATGATGGCTGAATTAGAAGAACAGGGATATTTGAAATCGCCTCACACGTCTGCCGGCAGAATCCCGACAGAGCAAGCGTATCGGTTTTTCGTCGACTCACTCATCCAGGTAGAGCCGCTTGGGGCTGAAGACCTGTTTCGGTTATCGCTGTCATTGGATCCTGATATGACCGCGTCAGAGTTGATTCAATCCGCGTCGGGCCTGTTGTCTGAAGTGACCCAACTGGCAGGGCTGGTTACGGTGCCGAGGCCGAGTCAACTAAAGCTCAAGCACATCGAGTTCTTGTTGTTATCCCCGGGTCGTGTGCTGGCAATTCTTGTTCTCAACGATCATGAGGTTGAAAACCGCGTCATTCATATCGAGCAGGCCTATTCAGAAATTGAGCTTAAGGAAATTTCTAATTTTTTAAATGCGCACTACGCGGGGAAAAGCCTTGTGAAAATCCGAGCGGAGTTGGTCAGTTCGATGAAGGGTGACCGCGTGCAAATGAATCAATTAATGCAGCGAACCCTTGATGTAGCAGATCAAATACTCGACCCGGAAGATAACGGCGATTTCGTCGTTGCGGGCCAAGAAAACTTATTAGACGGCGATCAAACCCAAAGGCTTCAGGATCTTCGCGGTTTGTTTAAAGCGTTTTCGCTCAAAGGAGACATTCTTCATGTCCTGGATCGTTGCATGGAGTCTGATGGTATTAAGCTCTTTATCGGGCAGGAGTCGGGCTATGAATTGCTCGGTGACTGTAGCCTCGTGACATCGCCGTATCAAGTCTCAGGCGAGTGTGTTGGTGTGCTTGGGGTTATCGGACCAACTCGAATGGCCTACGATCGCATTATTCCCATTGTTGATGCAACGGCCAGAATGCTAACGGCTGCGATGGATATCTCTGAGCGGTAGCGTCTTGCCGGCCTGCCTTACCGAGATTCCCGCTCGAGGCGGTATAATTTTTAAAAACGCCCTTGAATTCGATCAATTGAACCCCAAGATGGCTGTCTACCAAGGGGAAATGTATCCAATATGACGAATTCAAACGAAACGTCTCCTGAGTCCAGCGAAGATCAAGCTGAGATTGAGCCGATTGAGACCCAAGATGCCGAAGACAGCGCGCTGCAAGAACGGCTCGAGCCATTAATTGATGAGAGCGGCATAGACCCGCTGCTTGAACTTCAGGCGGAAGCCGATAAGGCGCGAGACCAAGCGCTGCGAGCTGAAGCTGAAATGCAAAATCTGAGAAAGCGTGCCGAGCGTGATGTGCAGAACGCACATAAGTTCGGGGTTGAGCGTCTTGTTCAGAACCTTCTGCCAGTGTTGGACAGCTTAGAAAAGGCAATCGAGACCAGTCTTCAAGCTCAGACCCCTGAGGATGACCCTCAGCTTGAGGGTCTAAAGCTGTGTTTTAAGTTGTTTACGGATGTGTTCGAGAAAGAAGGCGTGCAGATGCTGGATCCGTTGGGGCAGGCGTTCGATCCCAATGTTCACGAAGCGCTCTCAATGATTGAAAACCCGGATATGGAGCCCAATTCGGTCATGGCAGTCATTCAAAAAGGCTATCGGCTGCACGAGCGATTGGTTCGGCCTGCAATGGTGATCGTATCCAAACCCCCAGCGGGTGCTTGAAAAAAAATTGAATGGCCTCATTGAGGGGTTATGAAAAAAAGATTGGGCAGTATTGCCTGAGCGAATGGAGAAGAAAAATGGCGAAAATAATTGGTATCGATCTTGGAACCACTAACAGCTGCGTTGCCGTATTGGACGGTGGTGCATCAAAAATCATCGAGAATTCAGAAGGTGATCGCACGACACCATCGGTTGTTGCCTATACGGATGACGACGAAACCTTAGTGGGTCAGTCTGCCAAGCGGCAGGCTGTTACCAACCCAAACAACACGTTGTTCGCCATCAAGCGGCTTATTGGCCGGCAGTTTGATGACGAGGTCGTTCAGCGCGATATCAAGATGGTGCCCTATGGGATTGTCAAAGCAGACAATGGCGATGCCTGGGTTAAAGTGAAAGATGATCGGTTAGCCCCGCCACAGGTTTCTGCTCAGATCCTCATGAAGATGAAGAAGACGGCCGAGGACTTTCTGGGCGAGACGGTAACGGAAGCGGTCATTACGGTGCCGGCCTATTTTAATGACTCCCAGCGTCAAGCAACGAAAGATGCCGGTCGAATCGCAGGGTTGGACGTAAAGCGGATTATTAATGAGCCAACGGCAGCTGCGCTCGCTTATGGCATGGACAAGGCGCCCGGGGATTCGACCATTGCGGTATACGATCTTGGGGGCGGCACCTTTGATATCTCTGTGATTGAAATCGCCGATGTTGATGGTGAAAAGCAATTTGAAGTGCTTTCAACCAATGGCGACACCTTCTTAGGTGGTGAAGACTTCGACATGCGGATTATTGATTACCTGGTTGAAGCATTTAAAAAAGACCAAGGGATGGATCTCAGTCAGGACTCGTTAGCGCTACAGCGATTAAAAGAAGCTGCCGAAAAAGCCAAGATCGAGTTGTCGAGTTCTAGCCAGACAGAAATTAATTTGCCTTACATTACCGCCGATGCGAGTGGTCCAAAGCATTTGGTGTTGAAGATTACCCAAAGCAAGTTGGAATCCTTGGTTGAAGATTTAGTCGATCGAACGCTCGAGCCACTTCGAGTTGCTTTGAAAGATGCGAGCATGTCGATTTCAGATATCGACGATATTATTCTCGTCGGTGGGCAGACGCGGATGCCGCTGGTTCAGCGTAAGGTTAAAGAGTTTTTCGGCAAAGACGCGCGTAAGGACATTAATCCTGACGAAGCGGTTGCCATGGGCGCATCAATCCAAGCTGCTGTCTTGGCCGGTGATGTTAAAGATGTTTTGCTGCTGGATGTGACGCCTTTATCCTTAGGGATTGAGACCATGGGCGGCGTCATGAGCTCTTTAATTGAAAAAAATACGACGATCCCAACTCGAAAGTCTCAGGTTTTTTCAACAGCGGAAGACAATCAGCCTGCGGTCACAATTCATGTGTTGCAAGGTGAGCGTAAACAGGCTGGGCAGAATAAGTCCTTGGGTCAGTTTGATCTGTCCGATATTCCGCCTTCTCCGCGAGGCACTCCCCAGATTGAGGTCAGTTTTGATCTGGATGCCAATGGTATTTTGAATGTTTCGGCCAAGGACAAAGCAACGGGTAAAGAGCAGTCGATCGTTATCAAGGCCAGTAGCGGGCTATCGGATGAAGAAGTGGATCAGATGATTCGGGATGCGGAAGCCCACGCTGAAGATGACAAAAAGTTTGAATCCATGGTGGCTGCGCGCAATACCGCGGACGGCATGATTCACGCGACCCGAAAAACGTTGGAAGAAGCTGGCGATGAGGCATCAGAAGCTGAGCGAGCAGAGATTGAAACCGCCATTTCTGAACTTGAAGCAGCTTTGAAAGATTCAGATCTCGAAGCCATTGAAGCGAAAACGCAGAAGCTGACCGAGGTTTCACAAGGCCTTGCCCAAAAGATGTACGCCAAGCAAGCTGAAGCCGCGCAACCCGGCGCGGATGCTGACGCCAGCAGCGGTGGTGCTGAAAGCAACGATGATGCGGTCGATGCCGAATTTGAGGAAGTCAAAGACGAGAAGTAGACTTGTCGTTCTTTTTTACACTCCCCCTAGGATCAGGCACATAGGTTATGGCGAAGCGCGATTATTACGAGGTCCTAGGGGTTGCCAAAGGCGCCTCTGAGCAAGAAATTAAAAAGGCCTATCGCCGGTTGGCGATGAAGCATCATCCTGATCGCAACGAGGGAAATACCGAGGCCGAAGAAAAGTTTAAAGAGGCAAGCGAGGCAGCTGAAGTCTTGCTCGATGCTGAAAAGCGATCGACCTATGATCAGTACGGACATGCTGCCTTTGAAGGCGGGGGCGGTGGCCGTGGTGGATTTGGGAACTCGGGCAATTTCGGCTCTATTTTTGAAGATGTCTTTGGCGATATTTTCTCAGGGGGGCGAGGTCAGAGTCAGGTGCATCGAGGCTCTGATCTAAAATACATTTTGGATATTACGCTGGAAGAAGCGGTCCGAGGAACCAATCCTAAAATCAAAATTCCGACCTTAGTCGAATGCATGTCGTGTCTTGGGTCAGGCGCCAAGTCTGGTACCAAGCCAATGGATTGTGTCCAGTGCGGCGGCTCCGGTCAGATTACCGCTCGACAAGGGTTTTTCTCCCTCCAGCAAACCTGTCCACGATGTCGGGGTAAGGGCAAAATCATTTCTGACCCTTGCCCACCTTGTCGCGGCCAGGGTCGCGTAGAAGAGAAGAAAACCTTATCTGTTAAGGTGCCGCCTGGGGTCGACACGGGCGATCGTATTCGACTGTCAGGACAAGGCGAAGCGGGCGCCAATGGTGGGCCAGCCGGTGATCTGTACGTTCAAATGAACGTCCGTGAGCATCCTATTTTCACGCGTGATGGCGCAGATCTTTACTGCGAAGTACCGATTAGCTTCGTCAATGCCGCCCTTGGTGAGCAGCTGGAAATACCGACTTTGGAAGGTAAGGTCAGCCTTAAAGTCCCTGCTGAAACCCAAACAGGCAAGCTGTTTCGGCTCAAAGGGAAAGGGGTGGATATGTCCCAGATCCGCGGCGGTGGGCTAGGGGACTTGTATTGTAAGATTGTGGTCGAGACACCTGTTAATTTGAGCGATCACCAGAAAGCACTTCTTCGAGAATTTGCAGGCGATCAAGACGCGTCTCAGTCCCCAAAATATGCTTCTTGGCTAGATGGGGTTAAACGATTTATTGATGCCCTCAGAGATTAAACTGATCTAGCCCAGCCCTGTGCTTTGCGCTTTGGAGAAACCGATGTTGATTAAGGTGGCGATCGCAGGAATAGCCGGTCGTATGGGGCGAACACTGGCTGAAATGGTGCACGCGGCTGATGATTTAGAGCTGGTTGGCGGTCTCGAGCGCGCAGGCTCGCCATTCCTCGGGCAGTCTATCGAGGCTGGGTTGTCCCTGCCTTCCGCAAAAAGCAAAATCGTTGACGATATCGCGGATCTACCGGCCTTTGAGGTGTTACTGGACTTCACAACAACGCAATCAACGCTTGCGCATCTCGCGACTTGCTTGACGCGCGGTGCCGCCATGGTGATTGGGACCACGGGCTTTACAGCCGACGAAGCGGTCAAGATCCAGCAGGCATCAACGCAGATTACGATCGTCCACGCTCAGAACTACTCCGTTGGATTGACGCTTCTTCTAGATCTTGTTCAGCAAACGAGCTCAAAGGTGGGTGCAGAGACGGATGTCGAGATCCTTGAGTGGCACCACAACCAAAAGGTTGATGCGCCGTCGGGCACGGCCTACGCTTTGCTCGAGGCAGTCAAGGCGGGCAGGCAAAACGCACATGGGTCGAGCGTTCATGGCCGTGAGGGGCTCGTCGGCGCGCGACCGGCAGGCGAGATTGGGCTGCATGCCGTTCGCGGCGGCGACATTATTGGCGAGCATCAGGTTCTGTTTGCGATGAATGGGGAGAGAATTGAGTTGACTCATCGTGCTGCCAGTCGATCAAACTTTGCTGAAGGCGCTTTGCGAGCTGCCCGTTGGGGGGTTGCGAGCGGGTTGACGGGTCTTTTTGATATGCGAGATGTTTTGGGGTTAGACCGTGACCTGAGTGATTGATCTGCCGAGATGAAAATTGGCTGGCGGCTCAGATAACATTGGCGTCAAAACCCTTTCTGCATTAGAATGCGCGCTTAAGATGACCGATTAAAGATCCCTAAAAAGCGAGAATGGAATGTCCATCTCGCTTTTTTTTGGGCCACTATTTTATGCGGGGGGAACAGCATTGGCGGCAAAAGCAATTCTGGCACTTGCGAGCGGGGACGTTTTTACGGGCCACTCGATTGGCGCACTTGGGCGCAGTACGGGTGAGGTTGTATTCAACACAGCCATGACAGGCTATCAGGAGATCCTGACGGATCCGTCCTATGCGCGTCAAATGGTCACGTTAACGCACCCCCACATTGGTAATACCGGGTGTAATGCTGAGGATTTTGAGTCCGAGGTGGTGCATGCTGCCGGATTAATTGTGCGCGACCTGCCCTTGGTCGCAAGTAGTTGGCGTAAAGAAGAAGGGTTGTCCGAATTTCTGACGCGACATGGCACGGTTGCAATATCGAACATCGATACCCGTGCGCTCACCCGCATATTACGATCAAAAGGATCTCAGAATGCGTGTTTGGTAGCCGCCGATGAGATCAGTGATGAAGATGTGGCGGCGGCACTGCAGGCCGCAACCGCTTTTCCGGGACTCAAGAACATGGACTTGGCGAGCTCGGTCAGCACGCAAAGCGCCTACCAATGGACGCAACCCTCATGGGAGGGCCTGACCAAAGGCGCGCAGCAAAACGATGAGCCTTTCCATGTGGTGGCCTTTGATTTCGGCGTTAAACGCAATATTTTGAGAATGCTCGTTGATCGGGGCTGTCGCCTAACGGTGGTACCGGCAACGACCAGTGCCGAGGCTGCAATGGCGTTGGCGCCAGATGGGATCTTCTTATCCAACGGTCCCGGCGATCCAGAGCCATGCGGTTACGCCATAGAGGCGATTAAAAGCTTTCTTGACGCCGAGATCCCAATGTTCGGTATTTGTCTAGGGCATCAGTTACTAGGGCTTGCCGCCGGCGCGAAGACGCAAAAGATGGGGCACGGTCATCATGGCGCCAACCACCCTGTGCAAGATTTAACAACGGGGGTGGTGATGATAACCAGTCAGAACCATGGATTTTGCTTAGATGAGACCCAGCTCTCGGATCAAATTGAGGTTACCCATCGTTCTTTGTTTGATGGAACAGTTCAAGGCGTACGTCATAAAACTGCGCCAGCATTTGGGTTTCAAGGCCATCCGGAGGCCAGTCCGGGTCCCCATGACGTGGCGCCGCTCTTTGACCAATTTATAAAGAGCATGACTAAGAGGGTTGGGTAGATGCCAAAACGAGCTGATATTAAGAGTGTTCTGATTATCGGTGCTGGACCGATTGTCATTGGGCAAGCTTGTGAGTTTGATTACTCGGGTGCTCAAGCGTGCAAAGCGTTGCGAGAAGAAGGCTACCGAGTAATTTTGGTGAACTCGAACCCGGCGACCATTATGACCGATCCGGCAACGGCCGATGCGACCTATATCGAGCCCGTAACCTGGCAGGTTGTTGAACGGATTATTGCGATCGAGCGTCCGGATGCGCTGCTCCCCACGATGGGCGGACAAACCGCGCTCAATTGTGCTTTAGACCTTGCGCGTGAGGGCGTGCTGGAGCGTTATGGTGTTGAGTTGATTGGCGCGACCAAAGAGGCCATTGATAAAGCGGAAGATCGACAGCTATTTGGTCAGGTGATGAAGTCAATTGGTTTAGAAACGCCGAGGAATGGGATTGCCCATTCTCTTGAAGAGGCTAAGCAGGTCCAGGCCAGTTTAGGGTTTCCTTGTGTGATTCGCCCAAGCTTCACCTTGGGCGGGAGCGGCGGTGGCGTGGCTTATAACGCCGAAGAGTTCATCGAAATTTGTACGCGTGGACTTGATTTGTCGCCGACCAACGAATTGTTGATCGATGAGTCCTTGCTGGGCTGGAAAGAGTTTGAAATGGAGGTGGTTCGAGATCGAGACGACAATTGCATCATCGTTTGTTCGATAGAGAACTTCGACCCGATGGGGGTTCACACGGGTGACTCGATTACCGTGGCTCCGGCCCAAACCCTTACTGATAAAGAATATCAACGTATGCGGAATGCCTCCATTGAGGTTCTGCGAGCGATTGGTGTTGAAACGGGTGGCTCGAACGTTCAATTCGGCGTGAGTCCAGTTGATGGTCGGATGGTTGTGATTGAGATGAACCCCCGAGTGTCGAGATCATCGGCCTTGGCCTCAAAAGCCACCGGGTTTCCGATTGCGAGGATTGCGACCAAGTTGGCCATTGGATACACCTTGCCTGAATTGGCGAATGAGATTACAGGTGGCGTGACGCCAGCCTCCTTTGAGCCGGCGATTGATTATATTGTTACCAAGATCCCGAGATTCACCTTTGAAAAGTTTCCGGAAGCGGATAACACGCTCACGACTCAGATGAAGAGTGTGGGCGAAGTCATGGCAATGGGTCGTACTTTCCAAGAATCAGTCCAAAAAGCGCTACGGGGCTTAGAGGTTGGGATTAATGGTTTTTCACCCGTGGTGGATTTGACCGATGAGGGCGCCTTGAGCCGAATACAGCACGAGCTTCGGGTGCCAGGTGCGGAACGAATTTTATATGTAGCCGATGCTTTTCGGTTTGGGTTGTCTTTATCAGAGGTAACAGAGCTTTCAAGTATTGACCCGTGGTTTCTTTCACACATTGGGTTTCTGATCGAGCAAGAGCAGCAGCTCAGTGGTAAGACACTCGCGGATTTAGACTTCGCCGCGCTCTTTGAGTTGAAGCGGCAGGGCTTTTCCGATAGCCGGCTGGCGGAATTACTGAAGGCTAATGAGGCAGATGTTCGGTCAGCGCGCTTAGAATTGGGGATAAAGCCAGTTTATAAGCGGGTGGACAGCTGCGCGGCAGAGTTTGCATCCCCCACAGCGTATCTGTACTCGACCTATGAAACCGTGTGTGAAGCGGCGCCTTCAAGTCGGGAAAAGATCATGGTTTTGGGCGGTGGTCCCAATCGAATCGGCCAAGGCATCGAGTTCGATTATTGTTGTGTCCACGCGGCGCTCGCTATGCGAGAAGATGGTTATGAAACCATTATGGTCAATTGTAATCCAGAGACGGTTAGCACGGATTTTGATACCTCCGATCGGCTCTATTTTGAACCGCTGACACTCGAGGATGTCTTGGCAATTGTTGAGATTGAGCAGCCGAAGGGCGTAATTATTCAATTTGGGGGGCAAACACCTCTGAAGCTTGCACGCGATCTGGAAGCGGCTGGGGTGCAAATTATTGGCACCTCCCCGGATGCAATCGATATGGCGGAAGATCGTGAGCGGTTCCAGCAGATGCTTCATCACTTGGGGTTGAAGCAACCGGCTAATCGGATTGTTCGGACGGTTGAAGAGGGCTTGGCTGGTGCCTCAGAGATTGGTTATCCCTTGGTGGTTCGACCATCCTATGTGCTCGGCGGGCGTGCGATGGAGGTGGTCCATAAGGCAAGTGAACTCGAGCACTATTTGAAAAACGCAGTGGTTGTCACGCCAGATTCACCGGTACTTCTGGACCGGTTTTTAGATCTCGCAATTGAGGTTGATGTCGACGCGGTATGTGACGGTAAGCAAGTTGTGATTGGCGCAGTGATGCAACACATCGAACAAGCAGGCGTTCATTCTGGCGATTCGGCGTGCTCACTGCCGCCTTACAGCTTAAGCGATGATCTGATCGAGGAAATTGAGACGCAAGTCGTTGCAATGGCGATGGCTTTAGAGGTTGTTGGTCTGATGAATGTGCAGCTTGCCGTTCAGGCGGATCAAATCTTTGTCCTAGAGGTTAATCCCCGGGCCTCCCGAACGGTGCCCTTTGTGTCGAAATGCATCGGTCGGTCTTTAGCGAAGATTGCGGCGCGCTGTATGGCCGGTACCTCCCTTATAGAACAAGGCTTCACGCAGCAAATTAAGCCCGCGTATTTCCATGTTAAAGAGGCCGTCTTTCCGTTCGCTAAGTTCCCAGGCGTTGATCCGATTTTAGGACCGGAGATGAAGTCCACCGGTGAGGTGATGGGAATTGGTAGAACTTTTGGGGAAGCTTACGGTAAGTCGCAACTGGCGGCAGATGACGAGATCCCGTCCTATGGGCGAGTCTTTTTGAGTGTGCGCGATCCGGATAAAGACCAATTGGTTGGCATTGCCAAAGACCTGCTGGACTTGGGATTTAAGCTCTGCGCGACAAGAGGAACGGCTTCTGTGATCACAGATGCCGGTCTTGCCGTTGAGGTGATCAATAAGGTGATGGAAGGGCGCCCGAACATCACCGATGCGATTAAAAACAATGAGATTAATTTTATTATTAACACGACAGAAGGTCAGCAAACGATCAAGGATTCTTTCGCGATCCGGCGTAACGCCTTGCAGCACAATGTATGCTACACAACCACTATGGCAGGTGGTCGGGCAAGCATTGAAGCCTTGCGTCATAGTGCAGAAATGGAAGTATACTGCCTCCAATCGATGCATGCAGAGCTCTTAGATCGAGCTGGAATGACCACAACGAAGTTGGGTAGTTAGTTATGGATAAGACGCCAATGACGGCAGAGGGCGCAGAAGCGTTGCGCCTTGAATTAAAGCGCTTGACGTCAACAGAGCGGCCTCGGATTGTTAAAGAGATCTCAGCGGCACTCGCGCAGGGCGACCTGCGTGAAAATGCCGAGTTTCAGTATGCCAAAGAAGAGCAAGGCCATATCGAAGGTAGAATCTCAGAGATTGCTGCAAAGCTCGGTGCGGCTCAAATTATCAATATCAAAGAGATCCCAAAGTCTGGGAAGATCATTTTTGGTGTGACGGTCCGGTTGTTGAACTTAGACAATGATGAAGAGGTCACTTACAAAATTGTTGGCGATGATGAGGCGGATATTAAGGTCAACAAGATCTCGGTTTACTCACCTGTTGCGCGGAGTTTGATCGGAAAGCAGCAAGATGATGTGGTGCTCATCCAGATCCCATCGGGCCAGATTGAGTATGAGATTCTATCGGTAGAGCACTTGTAAGAAAGCCTCAGCAGCGGTTAACTCGCAATCCGTCGAGGCCCAGGTGTCGTGAACCGGCGTGGGATTATTGGTGCCTGACCAAGTTTGAAAGAGATGGGTTGGGCGCGCTCGAGGCTCGAAGAATCAAAGCAATCCCGCCAATTGTTTGAATGACGGTTGTCTGGGTTGCGTTAACCAACTCGGCAAGGATGGCTTTTCTTGATTCTCGGTCTGAATTGATTCTGATCTTTATCAGTTCGTGATCATCTAAGGCTCGATTCAGTTCCGTCACAACCGTTTCGGAGAGCCCTTTCCCGGCAATCGTCACGATGGGGTCGAGGATATGGCCAATGGCCCGATAATGTTTCTTTTGTTGTTGGGTTAGCATGGTTGAATCCAAAAAGAACCATTGTACGTCATCGATGTGGTCCAAGGTGCATGCACAATGAAAAAATCTAAAACCAGTCAGCGCTGGCTCGACGAACACGAACAAGACCCCTACGTCTTAAAGGCGCGGTCGGCGGGTTATCGCTCTCGAGCAGTTTATAAACTCATCGAACTCGATGACCGGCTTAATTTGTTTCGGCAGCACCAAACGGTGGTTGACCTAGGTGCGGCGCCCGGTGGCTGGTCTCAAGTAGCAAGACAGCGCCTTGGAACAACGGGCCGAGTACTGGCCCTAGATATACTTGAAATGGCGCCGATCGAGGGCGTGGAGGTGATTACCGGGGATTTCACTGAAGCTGAGGCGTTGTCTGTCTTAGAAGAACGCTTGGGGGATCAGGTTGTGGATCTTGTAATTTCTGATATGGCCCCCAATTTAAGCGGTATGACGTCGGTCGATTTACCTCGGAGTATCGATTTAATCGAACTTGCGATGGACTTTGCGAGGGTGTGGTTAAGGCCGGGCGGGCATTTTGTGGCGAAAGCTTTTGAAGGAGAAGGAATTGATACTCTTAGGCAGCAGATTCGTATGAATTATGGTAAACAGGTTAATATTAAGCCCAAGGCGTCCCGGGGTCGATCCCGGGAGATTTATTTGATTGGGTTAGAAAAGAAGGCAGAGGGCAGCGCTGGACGCTAAACGCGCTGATTAATGTTTCAAGCGCTTAGATACCAAAAGGGCCCTCGCGAATCAGCCTGTGAGGTTAAGCGCCATGGTTTTGGGTCGGTCGATTGTGATCGTGTTTTTAAGATCAGCTCGCAGGCGCGGTCAAAGCCGCCCGGGTGGGTTGATTCAACCGACCAGACTTAGAAAGCGAATGAGGTTAGGCGGGCGTGTATTAACGCCTACGAACAATAGAATAAGGTTTATTTGGTTATGAGGTCAGCCAGAGCGGCGATGACCCC
Organism: Pseudomonadales bacterium; assembly: GCA_017854255.1. GTDB lineage: Bacteria > Pseudomonadota > Gammaproteobacteria > Pseudomonadales > Azotimanducaceae > UBA9926. The sequence goes on along the minus strand of JAFMIA010000025.1, from coordinate 18,179 downwards.
CGTAACCCGCACCCGGTAGCGAGGAAGCAACGTGAACGACATGGGAAAAAATATCTTACTTTGGCTGGTGATCGCTGTCGTTTTATTGACGGTATTTCAAAACTTCAATGTCAGTCGTCCACCGGAAGAAGTGCCCTACTCCACCTTTTTAGAACTGGTAAATGGGAACCAGGTGCGCTCTGTTGAAGTCGATGGGCTGATTATTCGTGGCGAGCGGTCCGATGGTATTTCGTTTGAAACCATTCAGCCTCAAATTGTCGACAAGGCCTTAATCGATGACATGGTTGAGCATAAGGTTGCGTTTCAGGGCGAGCGTCCGGAGCAGCAAAGCATTTGGATGCAGCTATTGGTGGCGAGCTTCCCAATCCTCGTGATAATTGCTGTTTTCATGTTCTTTATGCGTCAAATGCAAGGCGGCGCTGGCGGAAAAGGCGGGCCTTTATCGTTTGGTAAGAGTAAGGCCAAACTGTTGGGAGAAGATCAAATTAAAACGACCTTTGCCGATGTGGCAGGGGTTGATGAAGCCAAGGAAGAAGTTAAAGAACTGGTTGATTTCCTGAGAGAACCTGGAAAATTCCAAAAACTTGGTGGCCGAATCCCTCGGGGTACTCTTTTGGTGGGTTCGCCCGGTACGGGTAAAACTCTTTTAGCCAAGGCGATTGCGGGTGAGGCAAAGGTGCCGTTCTTTTCAATATCTGGGTCCGACTTTGTTGAAATGTTTGTGGGGGTGGGCGCATCAAGAGTGCGTGATATGTTCGAGCAGGCAAAAAAAGCCACGCCCTGCATTATCTTCATCGATGAGATTGATGCGGTGGGTCGTCATCGCGGTGCGGGGATGGGTGGCGGTAACGATGAACGAGAGCAGACCTTGAACCAACTTTTAGTGGAAATGGATGGGTTTGAGGGCAATGAGGGGATCATTGTCATTGCCTCAACGAACCGTCCCGACGTTCTGGATCCAGCGTTGTTGCGGCCAGGTCGGTTTGATCGGCAGGTGGTCGTGCCGCTCCCGGATCTCCGAGGTCGAGAGCAGGTGCTAAAAGTACACATGCGTAAGGTGCCGCTCTCAGAAGATGTGATCGCGATGGATATTGCGCGGGGGACACCGGGCTTCTCCGGAGCCGATTTGGCAAACGTGGTGAATGAGTCGGCACTTTTCGCGGCGCGTCAGGATCAACGCCTGGTTTCGATGCGGCATTTTGAGCAAGCTAAAGACAAGATCATGATGGGCGCTGAGCGTAAAACCATGGTGATGTCGGAGAAAGAGCGGACGAACACCGCCTATCATGAAGCCGGCCATTGTATCGTGGGTCACTTGATGCCTGAGCATGACCCAACCTATAAAGTGTCGATTATTCCGCGCGGTCGCGCTTTGGGTGTGACGATGTTTCTGCCAGAAGAGGACCGTTATTCCATGAGTAAGCGGTCTATTGAGAGCCAGATCTGTGGTTTGTTTGGCGGCCGTATTGCCGAAGAGTTAACCCTGGGTTTTGAAGGTGTTACAACCGGCGCCTCGAATGATATTGAGCGGGCATCCAAAATGGCGCGTTCGATGGTGACGAAATGGGGTTTGTCTGAAAAATTGGGCCCGATGCAGTATGAAGATGATGAAAACGATGGGTTTCTGGGCAGGCCTGGGGGGTCAGCCAGGGCCAATATGTCCGCCGAGACGTCAAGAGTCATTGATGAAGAAATTAAGCAAATTATCGACCATTGTTACGGAACCGCGCGTCAGATTCTGACCGATCACCGCGAGCAACTGGACGCGATGGCCGCGGCGCTTTTGGAGTACGAAACGATCGATAAGAGTCAGATTGATGACATCATGGCAGGTAGGGCGCCAAAGCCACCTGCGAATTGGACGGATGACGCCCCGTCGAGCGGTCCGTCAGATGGACAAGCCGCGCCTTCGTCGGAGGAAACCGGTTCGGATAACTTGGATGCCGCGCCCTCAAGCGCTTAATTCAAATTGAGTGCCAACCCGCTGCAGGGTTTAATCGCTGAAGGACGTCCTCTCGTAATGGGCGTTCTAAATGTGACCCCGGACTCTTTCTTTGATGGCGGGCAATATCAAGCCCTTGATAAGGCCCTCCAGCGGGTCAGGGATATGGTTGAACAGGGCGCTGACCTGATTGACATCGGCGGCGAGTCAACCCGTCCTGGGGCGTCTTCTCCCTCAGAAACCGAAGAAGTTGCACGGGTCCTGCCGGTGCTAGAGGCCATTCAGGCACGTTTTGATATTCCCATCTCGGTTGATACGAGCACCCCCTCCGTAATGGCAGCCGCTGTTAAATTGAAGGTTGCATTGATCAATGATGTTCGAGCCTTTGTTCGACCAGGTGCCCTCGATGCGATTGGCAGCGACGTCATGCTGGCTGTGATGCATATGTTGGGCACGCCTGCAACGATGCAGGATGATCCGCAATACCAAGATGTCGTTCGCGAAGTTGATGCGTTCTTTCTCAGTCGTCTTGCTGTTTTGCAACACGCCGGCATTGAGCGCTCGAGGATCATATTGGATCCAGGTTTCGGGTTTGGCAAAACGCTGGATCAAAACTTCAACCTAGTCCAGTCGCTTGAGGTCTTTCGCCAACACGGTTGCCCAATTCTGATTGGGCTGTCAAGAAAGCGCAGTATCCGGGCGATGGGACGCGATGTTTTAGCAGGATCGGTCGCCGGTGCATTGGCGGCAGTTGCCAGAGGGGCTAACATGGTGCGAGTCCATGATGTTGAGGCGACGGTCAGTGCGCTTCGAGTCTGGCAGGCGATCAATTGCGCGAAGGAGACAACGCAGGATGCGTAAATATTTTGGAACGGATGGGATTCGGGGCCCGGTGGGAACGCCACCGATTACAGCGGATTTTGTTTTGAAGCTCGGTTGGGCAGCGGGCAAAACCTTTTCGCCTTCGGGTGGCGGCAACATCCTAATTGGGAAAGATACGCGTATATCGGGCTACTTGTTTGAGTCGGCTTTAGAGGCGGGGCTTGCGTCAGCTGGCGTCCATGTCACGATGCTGGGGCCGATGCCAACGCCAGCAGTGGCCTATCTTACTCGTGCCGTCTCTGCCGACGCGGGCATTGTGATCAGTGCGTCCCACAATCCTTTTTCTGATAATGGCATCAAGTTCTTCTCGAGTGAGGGCCGAAAATTACCCGATGAAGTTGAGCTTGAAATTGAACGGCTAATTGATGAGCCGATGACAACGGTTGCCTCTGCGGATCTCGGTAAAGCGGACCGCATGAACGACGCGGTAGGGCGCTATGTTGAGTTTTGTAAGACGACTTTCCCGAAGTCTTTGAATCTAAAGCAGATGAAGCTGGTCGTAGATTGTGCCCACGGCGCAACCTATAAAATCGCGCCGGCGGTTTTTCAAGAGTTGGGCGCGCAGGTGATTGCAATTGGTTGCTCGCCCGATGGTTTGAATATTAACGAGGGTTTTGGCGCAACCAGCCCAGAAGCGCTTGCTGAGCGGGTTATTCAAGAAGGCGCAGACCTTGGGATAGCGCTAGACGGTGACGGTGATCGTCTGGTCATGGTGGATCACCTAGGTGAGGTCGTCGATGGCGACGAGTTGTTGTTGATCATTGCGCTGCATCAGCAGGCGAAAGGACTTTTAACAGGTGGCGTTGTGGGGACGCTGATGAGTAATTTAGGCCTTGAGGTTGCGTTAAAAGACCGAGGCATTGCCTTTGCACGGGCGCAGGTCGGGGATCGTTATGTTGTTGCTAAGCTTTTACAGGAAGGCTGGCATCTGGGTGGTGAAGGCTCTGGCCATATTCTGTGTCTCGATCAGGCAACAACCGGTGATGGCGTGGTGTCTGCATTGCAGGTGCTCCGCGCAATCACAGATCAAGGTAAGACGCTGGCTGACCTGAAGGGGGCCATGACGAAATTCCCGCAGGTGATGATTAATGTCCCAGCGAACAGCGCAAAGGTGATGGAGAATAACGCGGTTCAATCCGCCGTGCGTGACGTCGACGCTGTGTTGGGCGACAAAGGCCGAGTCTTATTAAGGCCTTCGGGAACCGAGCCGTTGATTCGAGTCATGGTGGAGGGAGAAGATGCGCCTCAAGTGAGGCGGCTTGCGGCGCAATTAGCGGCAGTGGTTGCTGCAAGCGAGGATTGAAACTTAGACAGAGGTTCGTTAACATTCGCCGCCCGCGCCAGGTAGGTCTGCGGATGACGTAACATGGTTTAAGGGGCAATAGCCGAGCAAAAAGGTTAGCCGGTAAAAGAGGTGACCATAGTGGGTCCTTTGGTGGTGGCGAATTGGAAAATGAATGGCTCCGAACAGCTCTTGCGAGCGGTTGTTCAGGAAGTCGGTGGTCTAGCCGAGGCGACTGTGGTTCTGGCGGTACCAGCACCGTACTTGTCCTTAACCAAGGGCTTTGGTAATACGCAAGTTGAATGGGCAGGTCAAAATGTCCACTGGTTAAAATCTGGGGCCTACACGGGTGAAGTGAGTGCCAGTATGTTGGTCGAGATGGGCGTCGGTTGGTGTTTGGTGGGCCATTCTGAGCGTCGGCAACACTTTTCGGAAACCGATGAGTTGGTGCTTGCGAAGACTAAGGCTTGTTTGGAAGTCGGAATTCGCCCTATCGTTTGCGTCGGCGAGAGTTTACAAGAGCGGCAGGCGGGTAAGGCCTTAGAGGTTGTCAGTCGTCAGCTTACAGAGGTATTAAACGGTGTGCCAAGGGCGTTAGCGCCGTTAATTGTGGTGGCCTATGAGCCGGTTTGGGCGATTGGCACGGGCGAAGAAGCCTCGCCAGAGATCGCTCAAGAAGTCCACGAGGCGTTAAAGCGGGCGGCACGGTGTGAAATTGAGGCACTTGAGCTTAGGGTCTTGTACGGAGGCAGTGTAAACGCGGATAATGCGAACGCGTTGATGAGGATGCCGGATGTTGATGGTGTTTTGGTTGGGGGAGCGTCGTTAGAGGCGCTTGGATTCAGGCAACTATGTGCGCAAGTCGCTGGGTCGGTATGACGCTGTGATCCCAAAAGAATTGGTTTAGAGGCGAACGCGGCGGTCTAGTCGTGAGGTTGAGAAGAGCAATGATGGATTTAGATTTATTTGAGCAATTGGTATTAGTGGTCCACGTAATCGCCGCGTTGTCTGTGATTGGCCTGGTACTGATTCAGCAGGGCAAAGGGGCTGACATGGGCTCCGGATTTGGTGGCGGTGCCTCGAACACGGTGTTTGGGAGTGGCGGCGCAGGTAATTTTCTGACGCGACTCACAACCTGGATTGCAATCGCCTTTTTTATAACGAGCTTTGGGTTGGCGTATGTTGCCAAGCAGCGCTCAGAAACGATGAGTAATCAGGGTATTCCTCAAATTCAAGCGATCGAGGTGCCTGCGAGCTCGAACGCGAGGGATCAATCTGAGATACCTGAGTTATAAGCAGTTTAGCCGAAGTGGTGGAATTGGTAGACACGCTAGCTTGAGGGGCTAGTGGGGGAAACCCCGTGGAGGTTCAAGTCCTCTCTTCGGCACCATCTGATTTTTAAGGTAATGTGGAAACACGAAAAGGGCAGTGTTTCCGTAATATAGGTTGACCACTGTAGTGTGTAAACCTATAATAGCGGCCCTTGTAGTTGCGGGGTGGAGCAGTCTGGTAGCTCGACGGGCTCATAACCCGTAGGTCGCGGGTTCAAATCCTGCCCCCGCTACCACTTTAAGGAAAGCCCCATTTTGGGGCTTTTTGTTTCAAGTCTTCTGGGTTTGTGTCAGAGAGTTGGAATGGACATGTAGCCGTCTTTGGTGCGGCAAACGAAGTGGGCAAGTAGGCCCATTTTTTTTAGGGGAAATGGACCATCATGGGTGAGACGGGCTTAAGCAAGTTGATCGAGCCGGTGGTTCAGGAGTTGGGGTGTGAGCTCTGGGGCATTGAAAAATTGCAACAGGGTCGGCAGGTGGTTTTGAAAATTTATATCGAATCTGCCGATGGGATTAACGTTGATGACTGTGCACGTGTCAGCCGCCAGGTGAGCGCGATTTTGGATGTTGAAGATCCAATCCCTGGCGAGTACATGTTGGAGGTGTCATCGCCTGGGGTGGAGCGGCGTTTATTTAAGCCCGAGCACTTCAATGTGTGTAAAGGGGAGAAGGTTCAAATAACCCTGCGCCAGGCGTTTGATGGCCGGCGTAAGTTTAAAGGGTTGTTGTGTGGACTTGAAGACGAAGAGGTTGTGATCCGGGTTGATGATGCGCAAGAGATCGTGCTGCCGATGGACAGCATCGAGCGAGCGCGAGTATTGATGTAAGTATAATAGCGAGAGTCTCGCATGAAGATGAGATCGATTCATGAGTAAAGAAATCCTGTTAGTGGTTGAGTCCGTTTCGAACGAGAAGGGCGTTTCAGAAGAAATAATCTTTGATGCGCTGGAAGTTGCACTAGCCACCGCAACCAAGAAGCGCTATTCCGAAGAAGCGGATGTCCGGGTTGCGATTGACCGAGAAACGGGTCTCTATGATTCGTTCAGGCGTTGGACTGTGATGGCGGATGATGAGCTGGTTGAGTTTGAAGACGCGCAGTTAACCATTGAGCAAGCAGGTGAGTTGCAGCCTGGGCTCACTGCGGGCGATATCTATGAGATCGCGATCGATTCCGTTGAATTCGGTCGTATTGCCGCCCAAGCAGCCAAGCAAGTGATCGTTCAAAAGGTTCGTGAGGCCGAACGGGCCCAAGTGGTTGAAGCCTATCGCCATCGGATTGGGGAGCTACTCAACGGACAAGTCAAGAAAGTGACGCGAGAAGCGGTCATTATAGATCTTGGTAATAATGCAGAGGCGATATTGCCTCGCGAAGAGTGGGTGCCGAGAGAAACTTTCCGAATAGGAGACCGACTCCGAGCGCTGTTAAAGGAGGTTCGTCCAGAAGCGCGTGGTCCGCAATTAGCAATGACCAGAACCTCCGCCGAAGTGTTAACAGAGCTGTTCAAAATAGAAGTACCAGAAGTCGCCGATGGCATCATTGAGATTCTTGGCGCGGCGCGAGATCCTGGATCTCGGGCAAAAATTGCGGTTAAAACCAACGACGGTCGAATTGATCCTGTGGGCGCTTGTGTGGGGATGCGCGGCTCTAGAGTTCAAGCCGTATCGGGTGAACTCGGCAATGAACGAATTGATATCGTGCTTTGGGATGACAACATTGCGCAGCTGGCCATCAATGCGATGGCGCCGGCTGAGGTGGTTTCGATAGTGGTCGATGAAGAGACCCACAGTATGGATATTGCGGTATCTGAAGATAACCTAGCCCAAGCGATTGGACGGGGTGGTCAAAATGTTAAATTAGCCAGTGAATTGACCGGATGGTCGCTCAATATAATGACCGAAGCTGAGGCTGCTGAGAAACAAGAGCAAGAAGCTGGCTCGGTCGTTACCAATTTCATGGAGCAGCTGGATGTTGATGAAGATGTCGCGATCGTTCTACTCGAAGAGGGTTTTACCTCTTTAGAAGAAATAGCCTATGTCCCCATTGATGAAATGGTGGCGATTGAAGGATTTGATATCGACATTGTCGAGGAATTACGGACGCGGGCTAGGAATACCATCACCAATCGTGAGTTGGCTGATGAAGCAAACCGGATTACCCAAGAGCCTGCAGAAGACCTTTTAACAATGGATGGGATGACAACGAAGTTAGCCTATGATCTGGCGGCGATGGGTATTATCACGATGGAAGACCTCGCAGAACAAGCGGTCGATGACATTATAGAAATAGAGTCTATGACCGAAGCGATGGCGGGTGAAATTATTATGACGGCTCGTGCGCCGTGGTTCGAGTAACGAACGCTTAGCACCAGCAACAAGGGGAATAAAGATGGCTGAGACAACGGTAAAACAGCTGGCAGAAGCAGTAGGAACGCCCGTTGACCGTTTGCTACAGCAAATGAAAGACGCGGGCTTGCCTCAAGCCGCTGAAACAGATGTTGTGGCAGAGGCGCAGAAAGAGTCGTTGCTTGCATACCTCAAGCGAAGTCATGGTGAAGAGACAGATGGTCCTAAAAAAATCACGCTTAAACGCCGTACCTTAAGCACGATCAAGGCGGGCGGTAGCGCAGGGCGTGGTCGGACCGTAAACGTTGAGGTTCGTAAGAAGCGAACCTACGTGCGTCGGGAGGATGCTGATGTCACCGCGGAGGTGATCCCTGAGGTGATCCCTGAGGTCGCAGCAGAGGTTGCGCCGGCGATTGTTGAAGAAGTCGTGGCTGAAACCGTTGAAACCGTTGAGGCAATCGAGACGGTTGAAGTTCAAAGTGAACCTGAAGTTAATACAGCGCCGAAGGCTATGGATCCTGAAGCGATTCGTCGAGCGGCTTTTATCGCCTCTGAAAAAGAAGCTGAAGCGCGCAAAAATGTTTTAAAAGAACGTGAAGAAAAAGCAGCGGCAGAGGCCGCAGAAAAAGCCAAACAAGCCGAAGTCCTTAAAGCAAAATCGACTAAGCCGGATGCGACAAAAGAATCTGATGATAAGGCGGGTTCTCGTAAAGACAAGCGCGATCGGAAAGAGATTGATATTGATGAGATTCAGCAGAAGAAAGCCAAGCATGGTAATCGTAAAAAGCGTGTAGAAGAGCTTCTCGTCGAAGAAGTCGATGACATCCTGATCGCCCCAGGCGCCGAACTTGAAGATGACTTGACGCCGACTACGCTTGGCTTAACAGGTGTTGGGCGATCTAAGCGTGCCGCGGCACCGAAGGCTGGGCCACGACACAAATTTAACGCACCGACCCAAGATCAAGTCAGAGAAGTCGAAGTGGGTGAGTCCATTAGAATCTCGCAGCTGTCGCAGCGGATGTCGATTAAAGCCAAAGACGTGATCAAGTATTTGATGGGGCTAGGGGTCATGGCGGATATAAATGCCACGATTGATCAAGAAACGGCTATTTTGGTGGTTGAAGAGTTTGGCCACAAAGTAAAATTGTTGGATGCAAATGAGGTTGAAACGTCTTTGTTAGAAGCCCTGGTTTATGATTCTGAAGCCGAAGCACGATCGCCTGTTGTCACCGTAATGGGACATGTTGATCATGGAAAAACGTCACTCTTAGATTATATTCGAAGTGCTGAAGTTGCGGGCGGCGAAGCCGGCGGCATTACGCAACATATCGGTGCTTATCGCGTTAAGACCAAGCTCGGTGAGATTTGCTTTATTGATACACCTGGACACGCCGCGTTTTCCGCAATGCGTGCTCGAGGCGCAAGTGCAACCGATATCATAATCTTGGTTGTTGCAGCCGATGACGGCGTGATGCCGCAAACCGAAGAAGCCATTAACCACGCCAAGAGTGCAGGTGTGCCTTTGGTGGTTGCGATCAATAAAATGGATAAAGAAGGGGCCGATATCGATCGTGTAAAAAACGAGTTGGCTGCTAAAAATGTGATCCCTGAAGACTGGGGAGGCGACACACAGTTCTTACCAGTTTCAGCGTTAACGGGCGATGGGGTCGATGCGCTGCTCGAGGCCGTGCTTCTGCAAGCAGAATTGCTTGAATTGACGGCTGTGCAAGAAGGTCCAGCGCAGGGTGTTGTGATTGAATCTCGGCTTGATAAAGGAAAAGGCTCTGTTGCCACGTTATTGATTCAAAACGGTACTTTGTCCCGCGGCGATATTGTGGTTGCGGGTGAGAACTTTGGACGCGTTCGCGCCATCACCGATGAGAATGGACAAACGCTGGCATCTGCTGGTCCTGCAACCCCGGTCTCTATTCAGGGTTTGAATGGTACACCTGGGGCGGGTGATCCGTTTACTGTGACGAAAGACGAAAAAGCTGCACGAGAAGTGGCAGAGTTTCGGCGTGAAAAGCTGAAGACTGAACGGCTTGCAACGCCCGTGGTTTCTCTGGACAACTTGTTGGAGAATTTCGGGGCTCAAGCGGTGCAATCACTCAATATTGTTGTGAAAGCCGATGTTCGTGGGTCGCTTGAAGCCATTGTTTCGGCACTCCATGACCTTGGAAACGATGAAGTTAAGGTCAATGTCATCTCCTCCGGCGTGGGCGGTATCTCTGAGAATGACGTGAACTATGCATTAACCGCGCAAGCGGTTATTTTCGGCTTTAATGTTCGGGCAGAGTCCTCAGCAAAACGCTTAGTTGATGCAGAAAGCTTGGATCTACGATATTACAAAGTCATTTACGATCTTGTGGATGATGTTAGAGATGCTCTGAGCGGCATGCTGGCGCCAGAGATTCGAGAAGATATTGTGGGGATTGCTGAGGTCAGAGATGTCTTTGACAGCAAGAAGTTCGGTTCAATTGCTGGTTGTATGGTGATCGAAGGCACGGTTCATCGGCGGAAGAAGATTCGCGTGTTGCGTGATCATGTTGTGATCTATGAAGGTGAGCTTGAAAGCCTCAGGCACTTTAAGGATGAAGTCGAGTCCATTCGCAGTGGTACCGAGTGCGGTATTGGCGTGAAAAACTATAACGATGTTCGCGTTAAAGATCAGATCGAAGTGTTTGATACCCGTGAGGTCGCGCGGCAGTTGTAATACTGCCGATAAAACTGAAATGGACGCACATTTTAAGCGAACCGATCGAGTTGCTGAGCAAATCCAAAAGATTTTGGCGGTTTTGATTCATAAAGAGCTGAAAGATCCTCGGCTTGGCATGGTGACGATCAACGATGTTCGAGTCTCCAAAGACCTTGCCTATGCAGAGGTTTTTTTTACGGTGTTTCCCGACGATCATGCTGAAGAAGCCGGACAATTGCTTGGCAATGCCAGTAGTTTTTTGAGGAAGCTCTTAGCAAGGCAGTTGAGCACTCGCATTACACCAAAACTGCGCTTTAGTTATGATGCGAGTTTGGTTCAGGGTGAAAAAATAACCCGAGCATTAATGGCTGACCGCAAGGCTCGACCGCGCCAAGAGGAAGAAGATTTTGGGCCGTAGTCGACGCAAGGGCCGAGTCATAGACGGCATATTGTTGCTGGACAAACCAGCTGGAATAACGTCAAATGGCGCTCTCCAAAGGGTAAAGTACCTCTATGGCGCAGCAAAAGCGGGCCACACCGGTAGTCTAGACCCCATCGCAACGGGCGTCCTCCCAATTTGTTTTGGGGAAGCAACCAAGTTCTCTCAGTTTCTTTTGGACGCCGACAAGGGTTACATCGCGACGATCCAGTTAGGGGTTCGCACCACAACTGGCGATAGCGAGGGTGACATTGTTCATGAACGGAGCGTACCCGAACTAACGGATGAAGCGATCGAATCTTATCTAGACTCGTTTAGAGGTGAGATAGACCAGATCCCTTCCATGTATTCGGCGATAAAATTGAATGGGCAGCCGCTTTACAAGCTAGCCCGGCAAGGAATAGAAGTAGAGCGTAAGTCAAGACGCGTGACCATCATGGCGCTGACGCTGATTGAACGGACACAAGATCAGTGGGTTTTGGATATTTCCTGTACCAAAGGAACCTACGTTCGCTCACTTGCTGAAGATATTGGTGAGTTGATTGGGTGTGGCGCGCATGTTGTTGGGCTAAGACGCAGGCAGGCCGGACCCTTTGCCATTGAAGAAACCTGCACGCTGGAAGGTCTTGAAGATCTAAAGGCAGAAAACGGTGAGCGCGGGTTGGATGAGACCTTGCTACCCGTGTCAGCGGCGGTTGCGGATTATCCGGTGGTTGAAATGACCGCATTAACCGCTAGCTATTTTGTGCAGGGACAACCGGTTCAAATTGCAGGCGTTAAAGATGAAGGATTAGTCTCAGTCTATTCTGAGGCGACGGATGACAAGATTTTTGTCGGTGTCGGGGAGATCCTCGATGATGGCAAGATTGCGCCGCGGCGATTAATCGCGACGTAACAACGATAGGGTATCTGCAAATATGCGTGGATACACCTGTTCAACGAAAGGAGTTGCGATAACGCAACTGCATATTAAGAAAAAGGAGGCCACGTGGCTTTATCAAATGAAGAAAAATCAGGAATCGTAAAAGATTACGGTACATCAGAGTCGGATACCGGTTCACCCGAAGTGCAAGTTGCGCTATTGACGGCGAATATTGAGAAACTACAAGGTCATTTTCAAGCTCACAAGCATGATCATCACTCTCGAATTGGTCTGCTCAGAATGGTGAGTCAAAGAAGGAAGCTCTTAAATTATCTGAAGAGTAAAGATACCGGTCGGTATGCACAGTTGATTAAGAGATTAGGTCTGCGCCGATAAATCAAGCCGTTATGAATGGAGAATAATGTGAATCCAGTTAGAAAAAAGTTTACCTATGGTGACCAAGAAGTCATCATCGAAACCGGTCGAATTGCGCGACAGGCGTCCGCATCGGTCTTAGTATCGGTCGGAGAAACCTCGGTCTTGGTTGCTGTGGTCGGTCGTAAAGAAGCCAATCCACATCAGAGTTTCTTTCCCTTAACCGTCAACTACGAAGAAAAAACCTATGCGGCCGGTAAGATCCCCGGCGGGTTTTTCAAGCGTGAAGGGCGCCCTTCTGAAAAAGAAACCCTAACGTCACGGTTAATTGATCGTCCAATTCGCCCTTTGTTTCCAAAAGGCTTTATGAACGAAGTCCAGGTGACCTGTCAGGTTGTTTCGGTTGAAAAAGATATGGATGCGGATATTCCGGCGATGATCGGTGTCTCGGCAGCGCTTAGCCTGTCTGGGATTCCCTTTGCAGGACCAATCGGTGCGGCTCGGGTGGGTTTTACGGAAACCGGATATCTTTTAAATCCAGGGTATGAAGCACTGAAAGACTCACATTTGGATATGGTTGTTGCCGGTACGGAATCGGCTGTCCTGATGGTTGAGTCGGAAGCGAAAGAGCTAACTGAAGACCAGATGTTAGGCGCGGTACTCTTTGCTCATCAGGAAATGCAAGTTGTCGTCAAGGCAGTCCAAGAGCTCTGCGCTGAGGTTGGCGTTGATGCTTGGAATTGGACGCTCGCCGAAAACGATGCGACTTTGGTTGCTGAAATGACCGAGTTTTCCGCTGAAAAAATCGCTGAAGCTTACCGGGTTACTGAAAAGATGAGCCGGCAAGATCAGTTGCAAGTCCTGCGAGATGCGGCGATGGCGCAATTTGTTCAAGAAGGTGGGCCTTCAGCAGACGTGGTGGGTGGTATTTTTGGCAGCATCGAGAAGAAGACCGTTCGGCGCGCGATCATTGCCGGCGAGCCTCGAATTGATGGACGCGATACTAAGACGGTTCGAGGCATTGCAGTTGAAGTTGGGGTGCTTGCGAAGACGCACGGTTCGGCGTTATTCACGCGGGGCGAAACCCAAGCACTTGTTACGACAACCCTCGGTTCAACCAGAGATTCAGCGATCATCGATGCGCTGCAAGGCTCCTACCGTGATCATTTCATGTTGCATTACAATTTCCCACACTACAGCGTCGGCGAAACTGGATTCTCGGGTGGCCCGAAGCGTCGTGAGATCGGTCATGGCAGGTTAGCTCGACGGGGCATTGCCGCGGTGTTGCCCAGTTTTGAGGACTGGCCTTATACCACTCGGGTTGTGTCTGAAATCACTGAGTCGAACGGTTCTTCCTCTATGGCCTCAGTCTGTGGCGCAAGTCTTGCGTTAATGGATGCGGGCGTGCCCTTAAAAGCACCCGTTGCCGGTGTGGCGATGGGGCTGGTTAAAGAAGATGATGGCTTTGCGGTCCTGACGGATATCCTTGGGGATGAAGATCACTTGGGTGACATGGACTTTAAAGTTGCCGGCACGCAAACGGGCGTCACGGCGCTTCAGATGGACATCAAGATCCAAGGCATTACTGAACAGATCATGGAAACGGCGCTTGAACAGGCGCGGGATGCTCGACTCCATATATTGGATGAGATGAACAAGGTCATTGGCCGGTCGCGAGAAACGGTTTCAGATAATGCGCCGGCGATGGTCACGATGAAAGTCGAATCTGACAAGATTCGGGATGTCATTGGCAAGGGTGGTGCAACCATCCGATCGATTACCGAAGAAACGGGTGCATCGATTGATATTGATGACGACGGCACGATCACAATTTTTGGTGAGGGTGTTGAGTCTAGAGATGCAGCGGTTCGATTGATCGAAGGTATTGTCGCCGAGGCTGAAGTCGGTCAAATTTATAACGGTAAAGTTGTAAAAATTGCAGACTTCGGCGCCTTTGTGAACATTTTGCCTGGAAAGGATGGCTTGGTTCACATTTCTCAGATCGCCAGCGAGCGCGTTGAGAAAGTGACGGATTACCTTTCTGAAGGTCAGATCGTAAAGGTTATTGTCCTGGATGTTGAGCGTGGACGAATTAAGCTCTCGATGAAGGAAGTGCCGTCAGATGAGGCAGAAGCACCCGCATCCGAGGCAGAATCGGCGAGTGAGCCAGAAGCAGCTCCTGTAGCGGTTGATGCGGTTGAAGTTGAAGCGGCGACTGTCGAGTCAGCGCCGGTGGAATCTGTTGAAGATGCCAACGTTGATCAGGCTGATGATGCTGCAGACACGCAAAGTAAGCCAACTCAAGACTAATGGTTTGAGAGGCTGAAAAACCCGAGTCGTGAAAGCGCCTCGGGTTTTTTTATGCGTTTGTTTGTGGTGAGTTCGCGATGAGGTCGTCGACAACGCTTGGGTCAGCCAAGGTACTGGTGTCCCCCAATTGCGTCAGTTCATTCTCAGCAATTTTGCGCAATATTCTACGCATGATTTTCCCAGACCTGGTTTTCGGGAGCATGGGTGCCCATTGCAGAATGTCGGGTTTAGCAATGGCGCCAATCTCTTGCCGAACAAGGTTTTCAAGTTCCCGCTTGAGGGTATCCGTCCCCTCGACGCCTTGCATTAAGGTGACGTAGGCATAGATCCCTTGGCCCTTTATGTTATGCGGATAACCGACGACAGCAGCCTCCGCGACCGCTTCATGCAGCACCAATGCGCTCTCAACTTCTGCTGTACCCATCCGGTGTCCCGAAACATTGAGCACATCGTCGACTCGTCCGGTAATCCAGTAATACCCTGACTCATCTCGGCGAGCACCATCACCCGTAAAATAGTAGCCCGGATAGGTCGTATAGTAGGTATCAATGCAGCGCTGATGGTCCCCAAAAACTGTTCTGATTTGGCTTGGCCAGGAGCTGCGAATGGCTAGGTTGCCGGAGGTTGCACCACTCAGCACGTTTCCCTCTGGATCGAGTAAGACGGGCTCTACACCAAAAAACGGCAGGGTTGCGGATCCGGGTTTTAGATCCGTCACACCCGGCAAGGGTGTAATCATGATGCCGCCAGTTTCTGTTTGCCACCAAGTATCGACTATGGGACACCGGCCGTCACCGACAATATGGTAATACCACTCCCAAGCTTCTGGATTAATGGGCTCGCCAACCGAGCCCAGAATACGCAGACTCGAGCGGTTGGTTGCCTGCACAAACTCGTTTCCCATGCCCATGAGGGCACGAAGTGCAGTCGGGGCTGTGTAAAAAATATTGACCTGATGCTTGTCAACGATTTGCCAGCATCGAGACGCATCAGGATAGTTCGGGATGCCTTCGAACATTAAGGTTGTCGCGCCATTCGCGAGAGGCCCGTACACGATATAGGTATGGCCTGTAACCCAACCAACATCCGCGGTGCACCAGTAAATATCGCCATCATGGTAGTCGAAGACGTAGCGATGCGTCATGGCCGCTTGCAATAAATAACCGCCTGTAGTGTGCAGTACGCCTTTCGGTTTTCCGGTTGAGCCCGAGGTGTAGAGGATGAACAAAGGATCTTCACTGTCCATTGGTTCGGCGGGGCAGCTTGGGGGTTGCAGGATAGTTTCATCGTTATACCAGAGATCCCGTTCTGGTTGCATCGACACGAAGCCGCCAGTGTGCCGCACAACAATCACAGAATGCACGTTCGGGCACTGCTCAAGCGCCAGATCGGCATTGACTTTAAGGGGGACTGTTTTACCGCCTCGCACGCCTTCATCAGCGGTGATCACTGTTTGGCAGTCAGAGTCTAAAATACGATCTTGCAGGGCTTGTGGTGAGAAGCCGCCAAATACGACGCTGTGAACAGCACCGATTCGAGCGCAGGCTAGCATGGCGTAGGCGGCCTCTGGAATCATTGGCATATAAAGACAGACGCGATCGCCTTTTTTAACGCCTCGCTGAATTAAAAGGTTGGCCAGTTGGCAGACCCGTTGGTGCAAGTCCTGATAGGTGATGGTGGCCTGCTGGCTCGGATCATCACCCTCCCACAAGATTGCAGTTTGTTGGGCGCGCTCTGGAAGATGTCGGTCAACACAGTTATAGCATGCATTCAGTTTCCCGCCGATGAACCAACCGGCCGTGCCCGTCATTAGATTTGACTCGGTGAGCTGCTCCCAGGGTTTAGACCAAGTCAGGAATTCATTGGCCATCTCTGGCCAAAAGGTCTCGGGCGCGTTAATCGATTTCTGGTACAAATCCTGATACTGATCGATGGAGAGGTGGGCCCGTTGTTTGGCGTCGTCTGAAACCGGGTATTGTTTGTCGTTGGTCATCTAAAACTCTCTAAGCTCCGATAAGGCTTAAGGGTGCCATATTGCGGACATCTGGAAAACCATAAGATTGCCGTGCCTGCCGATACTTTAATTCGAGCTTGAACTTAGCTGTCCTTAAGCGGCGCCTCGGCTTTAGGCTGGGATTTTTTGGGCTTCTGTGTTCGGTTACCCCGGGTCATGATCTGCTGCCGGTCCTCGTCAGCAGTTTGAAACTCTGTCCACCAGTCGCATAGTGCGCTGATATTTTCACCGCTATCACGTCGTAGTAGAAGGAAGTCGTAAGCCGCGCGGAAACGCTTATTGGCGATTAATCGCAAAGGTTTCTTTCCGCGTCGCGCTTCGAGTCGATCCTGGAGCAACCAGATCTCCCGGGCAGGGATACTAAAGCGTTTTGGGATCGAAATAACGGCTTGTTGTTGGTGGAAGACCTGATCAGCCGCAACTGCCGCTGCATCGTTTCTTGAATAATCATCTTTTTCGATGAGCGCCTTTTTGAGATTCTCAAAAGGTGCCCATAAGAGCGCAGCGAAGATGAATGCCGGGGTAACCGGCGAGCCAATGGCTATTCGATCGTCTGTTGATTTAAGTGCGAGCTGAATAAGTGCCTCGGCCTGGCCTTCTTCTGCCATGGTCGGAAACAAAATAACGCTGATTTGATATTGGCATAAGGCAAGATAGGTCGATTGTGCAAATCCAGCCATGAAGAGCTTTAGGGTTTCTTCAAATAGCCTCGCCGGCGGTATTTCCCCCAAAAGATGCGCCAGATCAATGATCTTCTGTTCAAGGATTGGGGCTAAATCGAATTTAAGTTTGGATTTGAAGCGAACGGCTCGGAGCATTCTAACTGGATCTTCTTTGAAACGTGTCGCGGGATCCCCAATCAACCTAAGTTGTTTGCTTGCGAGATCATTGAGACCTTGATCGGTGGGGTCTAAGACCCGCTCGTCGGTCGCGCAGTAGTAGAGCGCGTTAACGGTAAAGTCTCGGCGGAAGGCATCAGACTCGAAGGACCCAAAGACATTGTCGTCGAGTACATGTCCCGCATCGTTTGATTTTTGCTGATTGTGTTGGGCCCTAAAAGTCGAGACTTCAATGATCTCGCGCCCAAATCGCACATGAACAATCTGAAATCGTCGGCCGATAATCCGAGAATTCCTGAAAACTTTATGGACCTGCTGCGGGGTTGCATTCGTTGCAACATCAAAATCTTTGGGTTTTAGGCCCAGCAGGAGATCCCGTACGCAGCCGCCGACGAGGTAAGCCGTGAAGCCTTGCTCTGTTAGCCGAAGCACAACTTTGAGTGCCTCGAGGCTAATTTCCGAGCGGGGTAAGTGTTCAGCGCTATTTGATTTTTTGCCCACAGAATGTGTCTTAATCGCGTGGAGAGAGTGTAACAGATCGCATGCTAGACAGCTCATTCGGATAGTTTAAAAAGAAAAGGGAAAGCCTAAGCTTTCCCTTTAGCGAGCATGGTCTCTTTATTATTATTGTTCTTGCTTGGTGCTTATTATTATTGTTGGCATCCAAGTGTCTTAACTATCGCAGGATGCGAACCATTTGGGAAGTCCCAATTTTGGCTGTGCGCAGGTCCAAAATTTGAAGAAGGTTAAGCCTCTATGCCGCGTCGGGTTCTACCAACGGCTGGCGGCGGCTGCGGGTTCGGTTTAGCAAGCAATAGGCTCGCCCTTCCAAGTTGCCGCGCCGCGGTCTAAAGGTCGATTTCGC
>JAFMIA010000024.1 GCA_017854255.1 Pseudomonadales bacterium | reverse complement strand
CCAGCGCATTAACGCGGCGTTATAGCCGGAGGTTTCCGCGCGCAGCGCCAGCACAGGCTCGGTCGGCGCGACATTGCCGCGGGATTCGACAAAAGGCACCTCGCCCAAAAATTCCGCTAAGAACGCAACAATGGGCGCGTCAATGACATTTAACCGGCCGCACATGCCAAACCTCCTTTAAAGCTTTAAAGACCAAATCCTAACTTCACGCAGTGCGCGGGCCACACCACTGCTCATTACCAGGCGTAGTGCTTTTCGCCAAAGGCTGCCTGGATGCGCCTGCCTCGCTTTAATAACGACCTTGAGCCTTGCTCAATCTCAGCGGATCACAGCCCGCCGATTGCAATCCAAAATAGACAAACCCCAGAATCTCACCTAGACTTTCGCAGCTTCATACACTGCCTCTCAAACCAAACGAGGCTTGGAGCCCAGCATGCCACATGTTAATCATTTAAAAGATTTTTCCACCCAAGACCTAACGGAAATTTTGTCTTGGGCGCGCGCCATTAAAGCCAATCCCAATGACTTTCGCTCGGCGCTGTCAAACCAAAGCCTGGCCATGTTATTTCAAAAAACGAGCACTCGAACGCGCGTATCCTTTGAGGTGGCGATGACCGAACTCGGTGGCCACGCCCTGTTCCTGGATTGGCAAAGCTCGAACTTTATTCTGACGGATCTCGCCTACGAGATCGAATACTTGTCGCGCAACGTCCAAGTCATCATGGCGAGACTCCTCCACAACAGCGATTTTCTGACCATGGCTGCGGCCAGCCAAGTTCCGATGATTAACGGCTGCTGCGAGCGCTATCATCCCTGCCAAGCCTTAACCGATGTGCTCACCATGACCGAGCACAGCGACAAACCGCTCGGGGCGCTGCATCTTTTGTACACAGGGGTTCAAAACAATGTTTCGAATTCGTTGGTTTTGATGGCCGACCGGCTTGGGTTTTCACTGACCTTGGCAACGCCTGAACCCGAGGAGACGCAAGAAAGCTTTGATGCCGATTTGCAAGCGATGATCATGGATAACCCAAGCATTCAGCGCGTCGAGGACCCTCGCGACGCCATCGCCAGCGCTGATTTTATCTACACCGATACCTGGATCGACATGCAGTATTTTAATGATCCAACCAAGCATGCCGAAAAAACGGCTTTGGTTGCGCAAATGCAGCGTTTTCAGATCAATTCCGATCTTGTCGCCGGTCATGAACTAAAAATCATGCACGACATGCCGATTCACAATGATTATGAAATTACCGAAGTCGCGGTGCGTGATCCGCGTTCCATCATTTTTGACCAAGCGGCCAACCGTCTGCACGCCCAAAAGGGTTTGCTGTATTGGCTACTCGTCGCCAATACCTAAGGATCAGCATGGCTTGTTACGTTGTTGCGGATATTCTCATCACCGATCGGGCGCGCTACGCCGAGTACGAAGCTGGCTTTATGGCCATTTTGCTGGCGTTTGAGGGCGAGATTTTAGCCGTTGATGAACAAGCCTGTGCCCTTGAGGGCGCAACCAAGGGCCAACGGCAAGTGATTCTACGTTTTGAGTCAGAGGCCAAGGCCCAGGCTTGGTATCACTCGGATGACTATCAAAGCCTCATGCAGCACCGCCTAGCGGGCAGCGAGGGCAACGTGATATTGGTTCACGGCTTAGGGTAGATCGGCAGGCGCATCAGCCCAGAACGGCCGCACTACCGGTCCGGGACCAAATCAGGGGCTGCCAAAAGCGCTTCATGCTGCTGCCACAACAATTCTGCCCAATGCAGAACAGGAACGTCTGTTCCCGCGCCCAGATGCATTTGACAGCCAATGTTGGCCGTCACGATCACCTCCGGCGAATGCGTCGTCAGCGCTGTGACCATCTTCGCTTGTAACGCCCTCGCTAATTTAGGTTGCAGCACCGAATAGGTTCCGGCCGAGCCACAACAGGCCAAATGGGGCCCCAATGCGACGACGTCGATCCCTGCCCGAGTCAAAACATCCGCCACATTGGTGACCAGCTGTTGTCCACTGCTTAGCGTGCAGGGCGTATGCACAGCAACCCGCATCGGCGCGGCCTTAATCGTGTGATCATTAAATAGCTCAACCACATCCACCATGCGAGCCGCGATTCGATGGGCCAGTTCATGATCCGGATCACCGACTGGAAAATGGCTGGGATAATCTTTTAGGGTAACACCGCAACCGCTGGCGCTCGACACAATGGGCGCAGCGTCTGGTCCTGCAGCATCAAGCGTGTGCAGCAGGCGCCGCATATCAGCAAGACCGGCTGCATGGTCACCCAAATGATAGTTGAGCGCGCCACAGCAAGACTCTTTCGCGACCCGCACAACCTCAACGCCGGAAACCGCCAGCAGTTGTTCAACGGCAAGGTTCACGTTGGGGGTAGCGGCTTGCTGCACACAACCGGCCAGGAGTAACACCTTCTGTGGGGTTGGCTGCGTGATGACCACCGAGCCCGATGACCGCTTTTGAGAAAGTCGAACCGGCAGGCGTTTGGCCAATCCTGGCCAACGACCCATTTGGCGCGCGAGACTAAAAGCCGCAGCTAATAATCTCGGCAACCCTAAGCCGCGACGCAACAACCAGCGCCCGACTCGGCTGGTCACGCGTCTGGTCTGTTGCTGCTCGATGGCGCCGCGAGCAATATCCAGTAAATCCGTATAGGCCACGCCAGAGGGGCAATTGGTTTCACAGTTCCGGCAGGATAAACAGCGGTCTAAATGGGTGACCTGAGCCGCATTTACCTGCCCGGTCTCGAACATGTCTTTAATGAGATAAATACGCCCCCGCGGACTGTCGTTTTCATCACCCAGTAATTGATAGGTTGGACACCCATCGGTGCAAAACCCGCAATGCACGCAGCTTCTTAAAATCGTGTCCGCGCGCGCAAGATCAGCCGGCGCCAAAAAATTCGGATCAAGGTTTGTTTTCATGACACTGGCCTCAAACCGGGATAACCAATAAAGGCTCCATTGGGGTCGAGCGCGGACTTCACCCGCTGCTGCAGCAGGCCAACGCCATCGGCTCGCTCAGTTAAGCCCGGCAAGGCGCCTTCGCCTTGCTTGAACCAGGTAATCACGCCCCCATCCGCTGCACCAAGAGGCGCCGCATCCGAGGCGAACCACCGCAGAGCGCCGCCCCAATCCATAGCCACCAGCTGACCGCTGACGGGCGCATCCACCGCGCCATCCCAGCGCCATAAGTGCCCGGTATGCGCAAAGCTCAAATCCCGCACCGCCGCAAGACCGGTGTTGGGTACTGGCTGAAACCCTTGGCCCAGGGCCTGTTCAAATGTGGGCTTGGCCTGCTCGCTGCCTTGGTAGCGCACAAGAAGCGCGCCATCACAATAGGCACTCGCGCTTAAGCCCGCGAGCCTGCGCTGCGCTAACATGTGCTGTTGGGCAAGACTTGGATCACACACTAGACCGTAAACCTGCACGACCTCGGGTATTGGCAGTACCTTTAACGCGACCTCGAGCATCAGCCCCAAGCTCCCACGGGCGCCAACATTGAGTCGCGTGATATCGTAGCCCGCGACGTTTTTCATAACGTCTCCGCCGAAAGCGGCGATCTCACCGCTGGGCAATATCAGCTTCATACCCAACACATAGTCCCGAACGCCGCCGACATACGGCCGGCTAGGCCCTGCCAACCCGGCCGCCACCATCCCGCCAACCGTTCCCGCTGAACCAAAGCTCGGGGGCTCGCAGGGCAAATACTGCCCGGCCTCGCGTAAGGTCTCTTGTAGCTCAACCAGGCGCGTGCCGGATCGTACGCGAATCACCAGCTCATCCGGATGGTAATGCAGTATCCCATCATGCTCGGCGGTGGAGACCAACACCGCATCCGTCGCGGCCGGGTGCAGGAACCCCTTGGTGCCGCCGCCACCCGGCTGGACCACCTGCCTCTGACGAATTGCCGCGCGCACAACGCGTTGTAAGGCGTCACTCTGATCCATCTTAAAACCTCGGCAGCTCTGAATGCTTTTCAGCACCCTGATGGACATGCATGGCGCCAAATTCCGCACACCGATTGAGCGTTGGGATGGCTTTGCCCGGATTGAGCAAGCCCGACGGATCAAACGCCGCCTTTACAGCATGGAAAACCCCCAGCTCCAGGGACGTAAATTGAATGCACATTTGGTCGATTTTCTCTAAACCCACACCATGCTCACCGGTAATGGTGCCCCCAAAGCGTAAGCAGATCGCCAGAACATCAGCGCCAAAGGCCTCAGCCCGCTGGAACTGATCCGAATCATTGGCATCGTACAAAATCAGTGGATGTAAATTCCCGTCCCCGGCATGAAATACATTGGCCACGGGCAACCCATAGTGCGCTGATCGATCGGCAATGGCGGCCAAGACCTCGGCCAAATGCCGCCTGGGGATCGTGCCATCCATACAGTAGTAGTCCGGCGCGATGCGGCCAACGGCAGGAAACGCCGCTTTACGGCCCAACCACAACCGGGCGCGAGCCGCTGCATCACTGGCTTCAACCAAGGATTGCGCCCCGGCCGCTTGCAGCACGCCTTGAACTGCCGTGCTGAGGGCTGCAATTTCCGCCCCGCTCCCATCAAGCTCGCACAGCAGCAAGGCTTCGGCCTCTAAAGGATAGCCGGCGTGCACAAAATCTTCGGCCGCCTGAATCGCCAGCCGATCCATCATCTCAAGTCCCGCCGGCAGCACGCCCGCTTGAATCACGGCGCTCACGGCGTTGGCAGCCGCATTGGTATCACTAAACCCCGCCATCAGCACGGTCACTGCTTCCGGCAGGGGCCGAAGCGCAACGGTGACCTCGATCACCAGCCCAAGCAGGCCTTCCGAGCCATGCAAGAGCGCGAGCAGATCAAGGCCATCTTCCCAAAGACCGGTACCACCCAGGCTCAGCACTTCCCCATCGGCCAGCATAATTTTTAAGGCGCACACGTTGTGTAGGGTTAAACCATACTTTAAGCAATGCACGCCGCCGGAATTTTCGGCGACATTGCCGCCAATGGTGCACGCGATCTGGGAGGACGGGTCCGGCGCATAAAACAAACCCGCACTGGCCACCGCTTTTGAAATAGCGAGGTTCGTGACGCCCGGCTCAACCCGCGCCGTCATTTTGACGGGGTCGATCTCTAGAATACGATTGAATTTTGCAAGCCCAATCAGCAGGCCATCCGCCAAGGGCGTTGCCCCACCCGACAGGCCCGTGCCGGCTCCTCGCGCCACCATCGGGACCCCATGGGTATGACAAACCCGCAGGGTCTCTTGCAAGGCTTGCAAAGAATTGGGCAGCCCAACCAACGGCGGAATCTGCGCAATCGCCGTTAACCCATCGCTTTCATAAACCTTCCGACGGCTGGGGTCCTCGATCAACTCCAGGTCATCGATTTGACGTAAACTGCTTGTGATCGCCTCCGAAAGCATGCTGACCCACCATCTGTGCAATAACGCATTATAGGGCCAACCGCCTCAAAGGCCCAACGAACCGCGCTCTAGGATATACTGGCAACTGAAATTAGGAGCGTAATGTGAAACTCAACACGACCGATGAGATCCTTGAAGACTTCCGACAAGGCAAAATGGTGCTGATTCTGGATGATGAAGACCGAGAAAACGAAGGCGATTTGGTCATCGCAGCGGAGGTTGTCACCCCTGCCCACATTACGTTTTTCGCCCGCGAAGCTTGCGGCCTAATCTGCCTCACCGTCACCGAATCCCGGGCAGCCCAGTTACAACTACCCCTCATGGTAGACAACAATAACTCTCAGCACGAAACCAACTTTACCGTGTCAATTGAAGCCGCCGATGGCATCACCACCGGCATCTCTGCCGCCGACCGAGCTCGTACCGTGCGCACGGCGGTTGCCAAGAATGCCACCCCCAAAGACATCGTGATGCCCGGCCACATCTTCCCCCTCATCGCAAACCGCGGCGGCGTGCTCAGTCGCGCCGGTCATACCGAAGCCGGTTGCGATCTTGCACGAATGGCCGGATACGAAGCTGCATCGGTCATTGTTGAAGTCATGAATGAAGATGGCACCATGGCCCAAAGGCCAGAACTCGAGGTTTTTGCCCAAAAACATGGCATTCGCATCGGCACAATTGCCGATCTGATCGAGTATCGGGTTTTAAATGATAAGACTGTCAATGAAATCGACGTACGCGACATCGACACAGAAGCGGGCACCTTCCAGCTGCACACTTATAACGACACGACCTCTGACGCAATTCATATGGCGCTCACCAAAGGCACGATCAGCGCAGAGAGCCCCTGCCTGGTTCGCGTGCAAACCATCAACACCTTACGCGACATTCTGGGCGCGACCCGCCCCGGCTTTAAGCAGTCCTGGTCGACGAAAGATGCGCTCGCAGCATTGGCCTCGGCAGATCAAGGCGTTCTCGTGATTGTTGGTCAACCCTACCAAACCGATCAAGAACTGGCGCAGATCCAGTCGTTTCCCGATATTCCGGCAGCCGATCGATCGGTTGCGGAATCGGGTGTCTATCGCGTCATCGGCGCCGGCTCACAAATCCTACGCGCGCTCGGTGTCGGCAAAATGCGTCTTTTATCAAGCCCTTCCCGATACAATGCTTTGTCTGGCTTCGGCCTTGAAGTGGTAGAGTTTATTGAAGCAGAATGAATCCTTAATGCGCAGCAATCCTTTGGCGGACGGTTAACCCATGGCACAATTATTTTCGGTGATGACGCAATCCAATGCTGCGCCCATGGAGCTCAATCTAGCCCGAATTCTGAGGACCAGTCTCCGTCAAACTGGCGGGAGGCAATTAGCTGGTCTACCCAGCACCCTTATTTTACAGGACACCAAAACGCGCCTTAAGCTGCGCCTCGTCGTTGATCCCAAGACCGGGATCACAATTTCCAGAGCCCGTAAAACAGAAACCGCGTTGATTGAGGGCCTTTTTGACCCCTTTAGCGGCGAGCCGCCAAAATTTAAGCTCCGCGGCGCATGGCGAAAACCCCTGTTAAAACGCAGACTTACGCAACTCTTTCAACCTGCTCTGACGCCTTGGGAAACGGCCGCGGAGGCTTTTTATAAGGCGACCAGCCTGCTGGACCCGAACGAATTTACCATCGAAAGTTATAGCGAAGACACGGACATCCGGCACCATTGGGGTCATGGCCCAGAACGCGCCCTTATCCTTGGTCAGGGGGCAACCCTCAGTCACCTTTACAACGGTTATGCCCTCTTGATTGATGATATTTTAAAAGGTCGGATTCAGTGCCAAGCCAGCATGCGCACGATCGCGATCATCACCGATGCCACAACCGAGTACTGGATGGACCTGCAATGACAGACAAAATGTTTAAAGGTGAGGTTAACCTCGATCAATGGCTCGACCGGCATCATGTCAAACGCGTTCGGACGATGGCCACCGATCTCGACGGCTTTGCGCTGGGCAAATATTGTGCCCGCGAAAAGTTCACCAAGGGCCTACCCATCGGCCATAACCTCGCCGATGTGGCGCTCGGATCCGACAGCGAAAGCACGCCCCATTTGGGGTTTTGGCATTCCTTTCGGCGCAGCGTTTTAGGCGACATCGCATTAACCCCAGATCTTTCAACCCTTGTTCCCGACGGCCAAGACCCCGACTTGGGCCAAGTCATTTGCGATTTTACGTTTTTAGATGGTCGCCCCATCTCGCTCTGCCCTAGAACAAAACTCAAACAGCAGGTCCAAAAACTCGATGACCTCGGCTTAAGCGTTAAGTGCACCTTCGAGCTTGAATTTTTCTTGTATGACAATTCCTTCGACGACGCCGAACGCAAGCAATATCAAAACTTGAGCCCGGTCGGCGCCTCGCCCCTACAAACCATTTACCTGCTGAAAGACTCCTTTCGGGCCGTCACCTTTATGAATCATGTCCTCAGCCGACTTGAAGCCTACGGCATTCCATGGGAAGCCTGGAACGACGAGAATGGCATGGGGCAGATCGAATTGAACCTGGTGCCTGACGAACCCGTCGTGATGGCGGATCGGGTGGTGCGTGCCAAACAAATTATTTTTGAAACCGCCGTTGAACAAGGCTTATCGACCACTTTTATGGCCCACCCTCAGCCCGGGTTTTCGAACGGCATGCACATTCATCACTCCCTGCTCCGCGCCGGCGACCCGCAATTTTATGATGACGGCGCGCCCAAAAACCGTTCGCAATTGCTGCGACATTGGCTAGCCGGCCTGGTTACGACCATGCCTGCGACCGTCAGCTACCTGTGTCCTTCCGTTAATTCTTACCGGCGCTTGCGGGAGTTTGCAGCGCCGCCGGTCACAGCGACTTGGGGTGAAGAAAATAAATCAACCGGGATTCGCCTCATTTGCGACGGACCAAAAACAGCGAGGATCGAGCATCGCGTTGGCGCCGGCGACTTGAACCCCTATCACGCCCTTGCAGCGATCTTAGCGGGCGGGCTCACGGGTCTCGCGGCAAAGCAAGAACCCCCGCCAGAATTTACCGATTTAGCCTGGGGTATTCCAGCCAGCGTGGAACGCTTGCCCTCCGATATTATGACCGCGGCAAAAACGCTAGAGGCTTGCGATGCTTTAAAGCAAGAACTGGTGGCCGAGGATGTTGAATATTGGATCAAATCTCGGCGCCATGAATGGATGACCTTTCACCGCGCTGGGAATGACCCAGACAGCCCGGTACCGGGGCTCTGGGAGTTTCAACGATACTTCGCGGCGTCTTAGGTCACGGATTAGAGCGCTTTATCATGCTGGATGGCCTAGGCCCTGCAAAGACCTGACCGGGGTTTTGAAACGTCGACCCATGCGCTTATTGGCCCGTTCAGCCCATCGAGCAACAACGAGACCCCCGCGCCGCGGGTCTGATCAAGTGCAGCAGCGCCAGCGGGGGCGCTAATGCCGCTGCAAGCACCGCGATTCACCGATCGCCGACAACCTTATAAACCAGCATCTCACCAAGCTTTTAACGCAGGCGCCATGGGTCCCTTGATTCGATAACCGCGCTATTACCTGCTCCGGGCGCCAGACGACACTACCGTCTATGGGACCCTCAGAATCAAGTCGCCGAGATTAGGCGACCCGGTATTCCTCGATATCCACCTCATCGATTTGGTCCTCCAGCAGGAACTTATCGGCGTAGTCGCGATACACCCCGCTGTCGAGGAAGAGATGATACAAATCTCGATCCATGTGATTGTCTTTTGCCATGAAGGACATAATGCGAAGGCTTTGTGACAACGTCTTTCGATCTTTATAAGGCCTGTCCGCCGCGGTCAGCGCTTCGAACACATCCGCGATGGCCATAACCCGTGCTTGCACCGACATTTGATCGCCGGTGAGCTTGCGAGGATAACCCGTGCCATCGATCTTTTCATGATGACCACAGGCAATCTCTGGCACCCGTCTGAGCGCCTTCGGCAGCGGCAGGTTCTCCAGCATCACCGCCGTTTGCACAATATGGTCATTGATAATGAAGCGTTCTTCATTGGTCAGCGTGCCACGTGAAATGCTCAGGTTATACACCTCACCCTTGTTGAACTTGTACTCGGGCACATCCACCTTAAAGCCGTAAGGGTTATCGGGGTCTGCGCTAAACGGTTGCACCTCGTAGGGAATGAGATGGTCTTCACGGTCCATTAAGAGCGGCTCAACAACCGGTAATTCTGGTGCGGGCGTCCGTTCGAAGCGTTTGCGCTCCTCGATGGAGATGCCCACCCGATTGTTCAAGGTGCGCGTCCAGGTTTGTTCCGCGATGGTCTTCACCCGCGCTTTGGCGTCGTCATCTAAAAACTCGCCGCCTACATTGGTGTCTGCAATAAAGTAATAGTCCGCATCAATTTCAGCGAGCCGTGCTGTCAACGCAGCCTGCAACGCGGCCGCATCGCCGCCAGCAATAATCGCTTTTAGACAATCGATTTCGGCATCGCGCTTGAGCACCTCAAACCGCACCCGCACCTCGTGAATGCGATCGGTGATGGTTTCGAGCTTGGTCGATTTGTCGACGACATACTCAGGGGTGACCACCTTACCGCAATCATGCATCCAGGACGCCACATACAGCTCATAGCGATCCTCTTCGGACAAATTGAAATCTTTAAATATGCCGGTTGTTTCGGAATTCGCAGCCTCAGTCAGCATTTGTGCAAGTTCCGGCACACGTTGGCAATGCCCACCGGTATAGGGTGACTTGGCATCAAGCGCATTGGCCAACAACTGAATAAACGCCTGCTGCAACTCGGTCATTTCCTTCAATAAGGTTGCGTTGTCCAAGGCCACGGCAGCTTGAGACGCCAGTGCTTCAATAATGGGCTGGATCCCGCCGTCAAAGGGACCCACCACTTTGGTTTCGGGATCCGTTCGGTTCAATAGCTGCAGGACGCCAATCACTTCATCGGCATTGTTTTTCATTGGGACCGTGAGAAAAGACGTGGATCGAAACCCTTTGAACCCAAACGCCTCATCAAACTTTTTGGTGCCCGTGAAATCAAAATCATCCGAGAGATAGACGTCCGGGATGTTCACGGTTTTTCCCTCGTTGGCAGCATAGGTCACGATGTTGTGCGTATTCGGCAAGCCTTCGGCATTTTTTAACGCCATGGGCGGCAGAGTCACTTCACCACCGGTGGTCCCGCCTTGCGCAATCTCGAGAGAGTTGGTTCGCACAATTTCGAATTTCAAGAAATCTTCATCGCGCAGGTACAAGGTCCCGCCATCGGCTTGTGAGATATCCATCGCTTCAAGCAGAATTCTTTCCATCAAGACCGTCGTGTCTTTTTCTGCCGAGAGGGCGATACCGATTTCAATTAATCGATTCGCCGAGCTTGAATCTGTGGTCATAGTTTCCTCATTAACCGGTTAATACTTAGGCCCAATAATGGACAATTTGCTGCAAAATGCAAAAGGTATCGCATCCAATACCCACATCGGGTTTCTGGTATCATTTTGCTTCAACTGGAGACCCTTATGGCTGTCGCAATCCCTTATGTTTACAAGTACGAGTTTGCTTATGCAACGCTTGAAACCGTATCGCCCCTTGTTCGCCGAATGACGGCGCGCAACCCATCCGGGTTTACGTTTAATGGCACGGGTACCTACGTGATCGGTCACGGCAACGTCGCGGTTGTTGACCCAGGCCCGATGATTGATGAGCACATTGCGGCGCTCAGCGATGCCCTCGCCGGCGAGACTATTACCCATATTCTAATTACCCATACCCATATGGATCATTCTCCTGCTGCGGCCCCGCTCAAACAGCTCTGGCAAGCACCCACCTATGGTTATGGCCCGCATGGCGCCGGTAAAATCGCCTCGGGCACGCCGATTGAAGAAGGTGGTGATATGGACTTTGTGCCAGATCATCTGATTCAAGATGGCCAAGTGATTAAAGGCGATGGCTGGACGATTGAGTGCGTGTACACCCCAGGGCACACCTCCAACCATATGTGCTTTGCACTCAAGGAAGAAAAGGCCCTCTTCACCGGCGATCATGTCATGGGCTGGTCAACCAGCGTTATTGGCCCACCCGATGGCGATATGACCGCCTACATGGAAAGCCTTGAAAAACTGCAGCAACGGGACGACCAGGTTTACTGGCCAACCCATGGCACCGCCATTCGCGAGGTTCAACCCTTTGTGCAGGCTTTTATCGATCATCGGCTTGAGCGCGAGCAGCAAATTTTAGCCTGTTTAAAAGATGGCCTGACGCGGATTCCGGACATGGTGCCCGTGATGTACACCACCACTGATCCGAGAATGTTCCCCGCCGCCGAGCGGTCTGTTTTAAGCGCGATGATTCGCCTGATTGACCAAGGCGTTGTGAGCAGCACGCAGCCCGTGAGTACTGCTTCTGATTTCCGATTAATGTCTGATTAAAAAGATCGCTTGTGCGCGCCATCATCCGGGTGCGCCGCGGGGGCAAACAGGCATTTTTTACGCGCTCTGCTAGGGCGAAATCCAAAGGCCCTGCTGCCGCTGGGTTGCAACGGTTGATCCGGTCCTTAATGAATGCCAGCCCTTGCCTGCCCGCTCGCAATCAAAACTGCGCCAAGCCCTACTGCAAGGTCTAAAGGCAAGTCCTCAATCAACCCAACCGAGCTGCACCGCGTAAGTGCTGCCCTAAGAACAGAAACCCCTGAAGACTTCAGCGCCAACCGGATCTCACCCCGGATCACCCTTGCGGCGCCTTCGCCTTACACCCCGGAGGCGCCCTAACCCAGCGCCGTGACCTGCTGCCAGAGATCCCCGGTTTGATCGGCCAACAGGGTTCGCCCAAGACGCTCCTGCCAATAGGCCTCATGGCCAAACGCATCACGCCAGGCCCACAACCTTCGTGTGAGATGATTGAGCCGGTGATCTCGGGTATAGCCAATCGCGCCATGCACCTGATGCGCGATCTCTGCACAAATACCGGCAGCCTCACCAATGCGGGCTTTGGCGATGGCCACATCGATACTGGCAATCTCAGATTGAACCATAAGCGTCTCAGCCGCCCGAGTACTCGCTGCAACCTGCGTTGCAAACACCGCTAACTGTTGCTGAATCGCCTGGAATTTCGCGATGGCCTTACCAAACTGTTTGCGCTCCAGTGCGTAGCCAACCGTTGCCGCCAGCGCTTCTTCTAAGGCGCCTGCCATCATGACAGACCGCATTGCCGCGCCCCAAACCAACACGGCATCGAGCTTCGCCTCATCAATCTCAAAGCAGGCCTGCGGTTGAACCTGGACAAACAAATCAAGATCATCACTGGGTTCACCCGCGAGATCCTTGCCTTGCGTGACCGCAACCGTTCCCGCTGGAATGTGGCAAATCACTGGGTCCTCGCCGCGCCGCGCCGCAACTAAGAGTGTTTGGCAATGCCGGGCAAATTTCACGCCGTGCACCGACCCCTGCAATTGACCCGATTCATTCAGGCTCACATCACCTTGTACGAAACACATCGGGCCCGTAGGCAAGCGCTGTTCAAGGCTTGACAATAATTGTCCCGCAAGCAGCGTTTCTGCCAGCGGTAGGGGCGCGGCTTTTCGACCCGCTTCTCGCAACACAACTAGGGCATCGCCAAACGTGCCACCCGCGCCGCCGAGCGCTTCATCAATACCAAGCGTTGTGAGGCCATTGTCAACCAGCAGCGTCCATAGCGCCGAGGGGTAATCGCCCTGCTCTGCTGCGTCAACGACGGCGGGACCGCAATGGTCGTCCAACATGCGGCGCGCCATCTCACCAATCAGCTGTTGTTCTTCATTCATCGTGCTACCTCAAGCCCAAACCACGGGCGATCATGCCGCGTAAAATTTCCCGGGTACCACCCCGTAACGTAAATGAGGGTGCGTGCAGTACGCATTCTTCAAGCGCTTGGGCCAAACCCTTCGGCACTTGTCCCGGCAAGTACAGGCGAACCACCTCCGGCACCAGGCGCTCATAGCTGTTACCGAGATCTTTAATGAGCGCGGCTTCCGTATCCGGCATCAGCCCGTTCTCAAGCAAACTCGCAATCGAGATCGACATCCGCCGCAGAACGACCAAGTGCGCCACCAGCTGACCATAAAGCCGTGCTTGGGACTCCGTCGCGTCGTTTTGCAGGCTTTTTCCAAACTCGGCCAGTACGCGAAAGGCACTTAAAAAGCGCTCAGGACCACTGCGCTCATAGGCCAGCTCACTCATGACCTGGGCCCAACCATTGCCGGCCTCTCCCACGACATGGTCATCCGGGACAAAGACATCATCGAAAAAGATTTGATTAAAATCCTGCTCGCCGGCCAAGTTATCAATACCCCGCACGGTGACACCATCGGCATGAATCGGCACGATAAATTGACTCATGCCTTCGTGACGATTTTCAGTTGCGGGGGCTGTTCGCACCAAAGTCACCATAAAATGATTCAGGTGGGCATTGCTCGTCCAAATTTTACTGCCATTCAAACACCAGCCCCCAGGCACTTGTACGGCACTCGTGCGAATCGAAGCAAGGTCAGATCCCGTGTCGGGCTCCGACATCCCGATCGAATAAAAGCTTTCTCCGGAGATGATCCCGGGTAAGAACGCTTGCTTCTGCGCCTCGGTTCCAAATTTTAAAAGCAGAGGCCCGCTCTGCCGATCGGCAATCCAATGACATCCTACAGGCGCGCCAGCAGCCAGCAATTCTTCGGTCACAACATAGCGCTCAAGAAAGCTCCGACCGCCGCCGCCATATTCTTTTGGCCATGTCATGCCAATCCAACCTTTCGCCGCAAAGCGTTTGGAAAACTCGGGCGACGCGCCTGCATTAAAGTCCGAATTTGGATGCCAGTCCGTTTCGGCGTTCAGAAATTCCCGGACCTCGGTCCGTAACGCCTCGAGTTCACCCGGCAGTTGCGCGGGCGCAAAATTCATTCCTTGAAACATAGTTTGCCCTTAATCCCTTCTGCTCTCCATCGAACAGGTCTCTTCGTTGTGACGCTTTTTTAACCTTGCTCCGTCATATCCTGCGCTAATCCGCGCTGATAGATTCTATCCCAAGGCATTGCATTGCTGTCGTCCGGCGCCATCTTCCCGATCTGCCGACCGTCTTGGCGCCCCGCGCTTTCTGACGCCAAACTGCCGCGCCCAAAAGTTGCTTTGGGGGCTGTTATCTGCGGTTACCCTTTTGCTTTAAGCCCCAACCCGAATAGGTTCTACGACCCATGGCGCCCAACAGATGGCGCCGCTTGTTCATAGGCCTTCCTCATGCCTTCAGCAACCCGATCCTGTAACCAAATCGAGCGCGGGCCAAACCCATCAGCCAGGCGCCTTATCGGCTTGACCTTCAAGCATGACGCAACGCTCGACCAACCCGCAACGCGCAAACCTATTTAGGATGGGTCAAATCAGACAAAGACCCCATTTAGCCAGGCCTAAGCAGCAAAACTTGCGCGATCTTTTACACGGTTATGCCAGGCAACGATGTTGGCATTGTTTGGATCAATGGGTTGTCCGACCGATGCGCCAAATTCAAGGAACACGCAGAGCATAATGTCTGCCAAGCTGAAGCGATCGCCACAGATGTAGGTTTTATCGCCCATTAGGCCGTCTAGCCATTGAATCTTGTCTTGCGCGAGCGCCTTTAAATCATCCGCCGCATGCGGAATGATGCGCATGCGATCTTTAAATATCGGCGCGCCTTCTGAAGAGCGAAAACCGTTGGCTAGGGGCTCAACGATTCCGAGATCAATTCTGCGAACCCACATTCTGGTTTCCACGCGCTCCTGCATCGTGTCGCCAATCAGGCTGGTGCCGCCTGCGTGCTCGGCCAGGTACTCGCAAATAGCCGTGATCTCAGACACCACGGCGCCATCATCTAGCATTAAGGCCGGCAACTGAGCCCCAGGGTTAACCGCTTGGTAGGCCGGCTGGCGGTTTTCGCCCGCCATGATATCAACCGTGTCTTGATCCATCGTCAGACCCAGTTCACTCATGAAAACCCGAACAACGCGGGGGTTAGGTCCGACAGAATTAAAAAATTTCATAACGCTTCCTTAACAATGAGAACCCCTTTTATACAGAAGAGGCGTCTTGAACTCCAGCGTGTTGGAGGCGGCTTTGTTATTTGTTTTACGCAGCGGCATAATGCCTCAGCACTTTAAACAAGGACGGTTTGCTGGAGGTTTACGCCTCATGCGACTTTGACCTAAATCGTCTAGAGGACGCACCATCATCATGCATGCTACCGCTTCAACCCACCCTAAAACCCCTGCGCTCTGGCCGCTATTTGTAACCATCTCGGCCGGCTTTCGTGGCCCTTTACTGATGGCGCTACTGGCTATGATTGCAAGCTTTGCGCTGCTATTCACCGTACCCATGATTACTCGCTCGATGCTCGATCGCTTGACCGGTGAGGCCCCGGATGCCTATCTAACCTGGCTTCAGCACTTTATGCCCTCAGGTCTCAGCGACGATTATGCGTTGTATATGCAATTGGGATTATCCGGCATCCTGATTGTGTTGTGCACCGCCCTTGCCGGTTATTTTGTCTACCTACGGGGGAAACAAATCGCCGTCGCCGCGGAAGGCATGGCGCGGCGCCTGCGCGACACCCTCATGAACCATTTGAATCACCTACCCATCGCCTTTCATCATCAGGCCGATACCGGAGACCTGATCCAGCGCTGCACCTCAGACATCGAAACCTTTCGCGTGTTTGTGAGTGGCCAGATCATCGAGATTGGTCGCGCGGTGTTAATGCTACTGATCGTCACGCCGATTTTACTGTCGCTCGACGTCACCATGACAGGGGTCGCGCTCATCACGATGCCGCTCTTGCTGCTGTCGGCGGTGTTATTTTTCAATCGCGTGAAAGCAATGTTCTTAGAGGTCGATGAAGCCGAGGCGAGCCTCACCACCGTCCTGCAGGAAAACTTAACCGGAATTCGCGTGGTCCGGGCCTTTGCTCGGCAAGACTTTGAAGCCGAAAAGTTTGGCCGTGCGAACGCAAGGTTTCGTGATCAAAATCAACGCTTGATGCGTTTTTTAGGCTTTTACTATGGCGCCAGCGACATAGTCTGCCTGTTTCAAGTTGGCCTCATTCTCTTCGTTGGCGCCCATTGGGTACTCGCCGATGCCATGACGATTGGGACCCTTTTTGCCTTCATCACCTATGAAGGCATGATCATCTGGCCCATCCGGCATATGGGCCGGGTCCTAACCGACTCTGGCAAAGCGGTGGTTGCACTCAAACGAATGGCTGAGATTCTGTCAGAGCCAGAGGAATCTAAACTTGAGCAAGCCTTAACCGCCCCGCTGAACGGACAAATCAAACTCGATAGCGTGACCTTTCACCATCCGGGTAATCCACCCGTATTATCGAATCTATCCCTTACCATTGCCGCCGGTGAAACCGTGGCACTCGTGGGCGCACCTGGCGCGGGTAAAAGCACTCTGATCCAGCTCTTGCTGCGCCTGTATGATCCCCAGCAAGGCGCCTTATGGGTCGATGACTTTGACCTCAGTCAATTGTCTAGAAAGTCTGTCCGAGCGCAAATGGGCGTCGTGCTTCAAGAATCCTTTTTGTTTGCCGGCTCAATTGCCGACAACCTTCGAATAGGTCAAACCCAAGCAAGCCTTGCTGACATGACCGAGGCGGTCACAACGGCGAATCTACTGGGCACCATTCAAGCTTTACCGAATGGCTTTGAAGCGCTTGTCGGCGAACGGGGTGTCACGCTCTCCGGCGGTCAGCGTCAGCGCCTCGCCATTGCCAGGGCGCTATTAAAAGACCCAGCAATCCTCATTCTTGACGATGCGCTGTCCGCCGTAGATACCGACACTGAGTCTCAGATCCTCACCAATCTCAGACGGGTTCGCGCCAACCGGACCACCGTTATCGTTGCCCATCGGTTATCCACGGTAATGCAAGCCGACCGAATTATCGTTTTAGACCATGGCGAAGTCGCCCAAATCGGAACCCATGAGACTTTGTCACAAACACCCGGGATCTATCGAAAACTCTGTGAATTGCAAGGCCAAGTGCAACGAGATATCCAGCAGAGTCGAACCCCTGAGGGCAACCTGTTATGAGCGACGCCTTCTATGACGACGACAACTTCAGCGATGAGTTCACGCCCGACAAAGATTTAAAGCTGGGGGTCTGGACGCAATTACTAACCTATGCCCGCCGTTACCCAAAGGATTTGGTGCTGCTTGCCCTCTGCGCGGTCGTGGTTGGCATCGCTGAGATTTCTTTTCCGCTCGTGACAAGGTGGGTCATTGACGATATTGGCCTGTATGGCCAAGACATCGATCTGCTCGGTTATGGCGCCTTGTACGGGGTATTGTGTGTTGCCTTAGGCACCGCTGTGCTTGGGTTTTTATGGTTTGGTGGCAAGCTTCGCAGTCACATGAGCCACGACATCCGTCGCGACGGCTTCGCCAATCTGCAGCGGTTATCCTTTGCCTACTATGATGAACGACCCGTCGGCTGGCTCATGGCGCGCATGACCTCAGACTGCGAACGGTTATCGAATATTATGGCGTGGGGCATCCTCGACCTGTTCTGGTCCTTCACCATCATGCTGGGCATTTCGGGCGCGATGCTCATTATGGAACCGGTTCTAGGATTGATCATCCTGCTGAGCCTGCCGCTATTGGCAATCATCAGCCGCTACTTTCAGACCAGGATCCTGCGCAGTGCACGGGAGGTCCGGCAGACCAATTCTCGAATCACCGGCGCCTACAACGAGAATATCATGGGCGTTTTGACCAGCAAGGTCTTTGTGAAAGAAGCTGACAATCTGAATAAATTCGGCCGCTTGACCGATCGTATGCACGCGGCCTCAATTACGAATGCGGTGCAAGCGGCGATCTATCTACCGATTGTGCTAACCCTCTCAGCCCTAGCCACCGGTATTGCCCTCGTGGTTGGGGGGATTGAGTCGGCCTGGGGCCTGATCTCTACCGGGACCTTGATCGCTTTCTTAACCTACACTCGGCATTTTTTTGAGCCGATAGAGCAACTCGCCCATTGGTTTGCCGAAATGCAAATGGCCCAAGCGTCCGCTGAACGGGTCATCAGTTTGATCCAAGCTGAACCCGACATACAAGACAGCCAAGCGGTGCTCGACAGACTGGCGCAACCCACGACCCGCGGCGCCGAGCCCGATGCGTTTAACCAACCGATCGAGCGCATTACTTTTGAGGGGGTCGGCTTTCGGTACAATACGGGCAAACCCGTGTTGCACAATATCGATTTGGCGATTCAGCGCGGGCAAAGTGTCGCCGTGGTGGGCGCAACCGGCGGCGGCAAGACCACCTTGATCAGCCTACTGGCCCGGTTTTATGAACCCACTGCCGGCCGAATTTTAATTAATGATGTGGACTATCGCGATTGGAGCCTGCAGGCATTGCAATCGAATCTGGGCGTGGTGCTACAGTCCTCGCATTTATTTGCTGGCACAATTGCCGACAATATTCGCTACGGAGATTTGTCAGCAGACCAAGATCAGATTCTCGTTGCGGCAAAACAGGCCGGCGCCCATGACGTCATCATTGCGATGCCGCTCGGCTATGAGACGGTGATTGGTGAGGGCGGGTCGAGTCTCTCGGCTGGCCAGAAACAACTCATTTCCTTTGCTCGGGCCCTGCTCGCAGATCCACAGATCCTGATTATGGATGAGGCGACCTCATCGGTTGACACGTTAACCGAGGCTCGGATCGAACAAGGTCTGCGCGCACTACTCAAGGACAGAATTAGCGTCATCATTGCCCACAGATTATCGACCATTCGCCATGCCAATCAAATTGTGGTCATCGATGACGGCCGCATCATCGAGCAAGGCAATCATGATGAACTTATTACGCGACGAGGCCGATATTATCACCTCTTTCAACAACAAAGTTTGAGTAATCTTTGGCAACAAGCCGAACCCATTAACGTGGAGCAACCTGATGGCATTTGATTGGGCGCTGCCCTACCCCGCTAACCGTCAGCCGGTTTTTGCCCAGAACATGGTCGCCACGTCCCAACCCCTCGCCACCGCTGCGGGTCTTGCTGCCCTCAGATCCGGCGGGAATGCCGTGGACGCAGCCCTTGCAGCGGCAATCACCCTAACGGTCGTTGAGCCCAACAACAACGGTATTGGCAGTGATGCTTTTGCACTCATCTATGACGGCAAAGACCTGCACGGCATCAATGGTTCAGGCCGGACGCCAAGCGCCTTAAAGCGCCGCGACTACCTCGGCCTGAAACGCATGCCGGGCCTAGGTTGGCACAGCGTGACCGTGCCGGGGGCTGTCAATGTCTGGTCGACGCTCTCCGAACGCTTTGGCCGATTACCCTTTAAAGCGCTCTTCGATTCTGCGATTGATTACGCCGAAAATGGTTATTTGGTGGGTCCCAAAAGCGCCTTCTACTGGCAGCATGCCCAGCGCACTTATCGCGATTTCCCGGAGTTTCAGGCGACCTTTTTTCCAGATGGCAGGGCTCCGAACATCGGCTCATTGGTTAATTTGCCAAAGCATGCCGAGACCCTCAAGGCAATCCGCGACAGTTTTGGTGAGGCCTTTTATCACGGTGATTTGGCAGAACGCATGATTCTTGATGCCAACCAAGCGGGTTACCCCTTAGCGAAATCAGATTTGGCGGAGCATCAAGCCGAATGGGTCGCGCCCATTTCAACGGCCTTTTCTGGCGCGCGGCTATTTGAAATACCCCCTAACGGGCAAGGCATCATGGCTTTGATCGCTCTCGGAATATTAGAGCATTGGGACATGACCCAATTCGAATTGGACAGCCCGGACGCCATCCACCTGCAGGTTGAAGCCATACGCTACGCCTGGCAACAGGTTGCGCAGCACCTTGCGGATCCAACGACAATGACCGAGCGCGTTTCATCGCTTATGGATCCAGAAACCTTGCGACAGGCCGCGCAAGCAATCCGGCTCGACCAAGTCCAAGGCCCGCCACCCGCGCTGGGCGCGAGCCCCGATACGGTCTATCTCACGGCCGCCGATGCGTCCGGCATGATGGTGTCCTTTATTCAATCGAACTTCCGCGGTTTTGGCTCCGGGATCGTGGTGCCCGGCACCGGCATTAGCCTTCAAAACCGAGGCTCCGGGTTTAATACCCAAGCGGGTCATCCCAACTGTGTCGGACCCAGCAAACGGCCCTTCCACACCATCATTCCTGGCTTTGCCTTTTTAAACGACCAACCCTTCATGAGCTTTGGCGTCATGGGTGGTCATATGCAAGCGCAAGGTCATGTGCAGATGATGGTGCGTGTGATCATTCATAACCAAAACCCACAGGCTGCATCGGATGCGCCGCGATGGCACCTCACAGAGTCCGGTGACCTCGCCTTAGAATCAGGTTTTTCAGATGCCACCCTTGCGTCCCTGAGCGCTCGGGGCCACACGCTTAAACTCCACGAGCCTGAACATCTCTTTGGCGGCGCCCAACTGATTGCCCGTATTGAGAACGGTTATTGTGGGGGCAGTGATCATCGCAAGGAAGGACTGGCCGCGGGCTTTTAAGCCACGCCCATTTTGGTACCCGTTATTCGCTCATCCAAGCAAGACTCAGCCATGGGACATAGGTAATAAAGGCGAGCGCGACCATGAGCACCGCCATGAACGGCAGCGTCGCGCGATACAACTCCGCCACGGGCTTTTTGAACCGATAACTGGCAATGAACAGGTTCATCCCAACGGGCGGCGTGAAGTAACCGATCTGCATATTTGCTAAGAAAATAATGCCCAAATGCACCGGGTGAATCCCAAACTGCATCGCGACCGGCACGATCAGTGGGATCATGATCACCAAGGCGGAAAAAATATCGAGTATCGCGCCCAGCAAGAGCAAAATAATATTGAGCAGTAACAAAAAGGTCAGCGGACTGGAGACCACCTGCTGAATCTGCTCGAACAACCATTGGGGAACTTCTGAGTCGACTAGAAAATTCGTGAACGCAAGCGACACGGCCAGTATCAACAAAATCCCCCCCACCATGACCATCGCTTCGCGGGTAATGCGCACTAAGGTCGAAAGCGTTATCTCCCGATGGATCCCCACTTCGACAATCAACACATACAAAGCCGTGATCGCGGCGGCCTCGGACACGGCAAAAAAACCGGAATAAATCCCCCCCAACACCACCACCGGCATCGGCAACTCCCAGCGCATCGCCCACGCAGCCTTTCGAACCGACGGTCTTGCCTCATCGACTGGGCGCGTAACCCCCGGTTGCGTGATAACGGTATACGCGGTCAGCATGATAATCATCAAGGCCGCGGGCATAAGGCCCGCCAAAAACAGATCTTGGATGCTAAATTGCACGCCCAAATCCATTTGCTGCACCAACACCCCATATAAAATTAGCGGCAACGACGGCGCCAGCAGTAGCCCTAAGCTGCCTGAGGTGGTAACCAGCCCCAAACTGAAACGCTCGGTATAACCGCCTTGTTGCAGGGCTGGATACAGCAAAGCCCCAATCGCGACGATGGTCACCCCTGAGGCCCCCGTAAAGGCCGTGAAGAAGGCGCAGGTCACAAAAGCGACCAGGGCCAGACCACCGGGCAACCAACCCAGCGTCGCCGCGGTCAGGCGAACCAGGCGTTGGGACATCCCCGATTCTGCCAAAACGTAGCCTGCGAAGGTGAACAAAGGTAGCGCGAGCAGCATGGGGGTTTCAACGATGCGGTACATTTCAATACCGATGACGGTGAGCGGCACTTCGGAGATGAGGAACCCCAGCATCGCAGCAGCCAGGATCACAATGAACAAGGGCGAGCCCAGCAGCGCCAGTAGCATCAGACCGGCTGAACCCAGAAACCCCATTAGAGTGCGCCCTTAAAAATCACCCGTCGGGCTTTCTCCGCAAACCGCAGGGTCATCACCCCAAAGCCAAAAGGCAGGATCAGCTGGCACATCCAGATGGGCACGGGCCCGAACGCCATCATGTTATCTTCCATCTCGAATTGCACTAAGGTGATACAGGCATAAGTCGCTGCCCCACAAACCAAAACCGAGAACACCGCCACCGCACCGTCAAAATAGCGAATCAGCTTGCCCTGAATAAACCGTGCGAGCAGATCGATCCGAATATGTCCGCCCTCACGGGTTGCAACCATGGCGCCCAGCATCGCCAACCAAAGCACCTGCATGCGCAGATAACTTTCAAGCCAAATCAAACCAATATCAAAAAAATTTCGAAGCAAAATCTGCATCACAGCCAAACCTAAGGTGCTCGCAAAGATCAGCATCAAGACGCCATCTTCAAACGCGGCGTAACCTTTGATAAGCCGCGGCATAACAGACTGATCAGTTGACGCCATACGCTACTGCGACTGAGCCCGGTAGGCTTCAAGGGATGCTTGGAACTGATCCAAAACGGGTTGGGAGACCTCCTCAGCGGCAACCATCGCAGCCAACGCCTCCACTGCGAGGGCATTCCACGCGGCCAAATCCGCAGTGCTTGGTTGTACTGGGGTCACGCCCTGGGCCAGAATCGCCTCGAACGCTTTGACGTTGTCTTGCCGATTCACCCCATCGATTTCTTTCATCAAGGGATCGAGATGGCTTGCAATAACCGCTTGATCAGCAGGACTCACCTTCTTCATTGCCCGGCCATCCACCGCCAAAACCGAGTAGATATACATCAGCGGCAGATCCATCATGTAATCGACGTGGTTGTGCCACTGCAGCGCAATCGCAACCAGCGGCGGCACAGCGACCGCATCTACCAGGCCCGTTTGTAGCGCCGCCAAGACGTCGGTGATATTCAACGGCACGGGGCTCACTTTAAAAAGCTTGACCAGTTGTTCGCCCAACGGATCGCCATCGGGGACCCAAACTTTTAAATTGGCCATATCCTCAGGCTTGGACACCGGCTTTTTTGACAACAAGTATGCAAAGCCCGTTTCGATCAAGGGGAATACATGAACACCGCCCTGCTTAATCCCATCGATAATACCGTCGTCCATTTCGGCTCGAACGTGCTGTACTTCGTTTGAATTTTTAAACTGCAGGGGCATGTTGTAAATCTGAAGATCGGTGTAAAACCGAATGAGCGCGCCGGCTGCCAGGGCGCCCCCTTGCAGCTGACCAATACGCATTTTTCTGAGCACGGTCGAATCATCGCCTTGCACCCCGCCAGGATAAAGTTTGAACTTAACCCGACCTTCGGTTTCTTGATCGATCGCTTTCATTGCCGTGCGCAATTGCTTGATCCAAGCGAGCCCGTCCGGGGCAACCGTTGCCATCTTCAACGTTTGTGCGCTTGTGCTCGAGGCCGCGCCGACTAGGGCAAGACACAAAACAAACCCGCGTGTCAGGCGATTGATTCGGGGTTTTAGATGTTTAGAAATAATCATTGGACTCCATCATCAGCTGCTTGGCTCGTTCCTGAGCCAGGGTATTAATTAATGTTAGATTCGGCGCGACCGGATCGGCGGCCAGGACGCTGTTAAGTAGCGCATCATGCAATGTCTGATCGAAAACGAGTTTAGCGTATTGCTCGGCATAAACCACTTTTGCCATCAGGAAGCGGCCACCAGAATACGCAATCGCGCTTTCAAAGTGCGCTTTGCCCTTTTCTGGATTGCCGCCCATGCTGGCCGGCAACACCGTCTCGAGTCCGCCCATATACAAGTGCGCGCCGCCCTCATCGAACCCATCGGCTAGAACCAGTACGCGGGTCATCAGCGCTTTGACGCGGGCCAGTTGACCCACGGCCGCCCAATCACCGCTATTGGCTTGAATCCAGCCAGTCCAGGCTACGGCCAATTGATAAGCCGGCGCCACTTCTTTAAGAGAGATCGACTCAACGCGCTCAGAAAATGTCTCAAAACTAAGCTGAGACAGATCGCATAGCGTGACGCTTTTAAGACACGCCCCGCGGGCCGCATAGTCGAGCGCTTTCAGCGACAAGGTCCCGGCGCGTTCCGGCTCAACTAAATTGGTAAAGGCGCCGTTCAACTGCGCGGCGGCGAGTAACAAGTCTGGTGACGGAGACTCACCCATTACCAAACTATCAATCAAAACAAGATAAGCTGGAATGGCTTCCCGCACTGTTGCGACATCGTTTGATCCCAGAATCGCCGAGGACAGATTATCCGCAAATTGGCTCGTCGCATTGGAGACGATACTGGCGCAACCACTCACGCTGAGCAAAATACCCACCACGCAAGCCGCACGACTTGCTCCTAACCTCTCGAACCATCGATTCATGCTCATTCCCAGTCCCAATTTGTGCGCTTCCTCGCTCTTTATACCATAGTCAAACGACCGAGCCTTCTCATCCGCCGTCGATCCCAAGGCGCGGCAAGTAACCGGGCGTGTCAAAGCCCTGCGGCCAAACCAACTGCTTTGGTGCTACCGGCATCCAAAAGATAACCGGCGTTATTTGGGGCAATGCTGTCGACAAACAGACCCTAAAGCGCACAACCCGAATCTGTTAACCGCACAGAATTCAGTCGCACAAAATTGCAATCTGTCCCGTCCTAGAGTTCATCTCGCACATGAAACCGCTCGTTCAGGGTGACGATCGATTTCTCACCGGTGCTGGCGGCCCGAAACCGACTGACGCTGGTATAGTAAGGATTAAAAAACATTTTAAGCGGCATGCCGAGTACATGCGCCGCCCAAATATTCACCACCCCACCATGACAGGTCACGGCGACCGTTTTGCCGCGATTTTCTTGGATAATCGTTTCAAGGGTCTCAACGACTCGCTTGGTAAACGCCTCAAAGTCTACGCCAACCATGTCGCCCTGCATTAACCGCAACCAGGCCTCGTAATTTTCTTTTTTAAGCTGCTCCACGGGGATATATTCGTTGGCATCTTGATCGTATTCTGCAACGCCATCACGCTGCTCAATCAGCAAATCAAGGGTCTTCGAAATTGGCTCCGCGGTTTGAACCGCGCGCCGCATCGGACTGGAATACAGTCGGTGGATCTGCTCGTCTTTCAGATAGTCCGCAACTTGAGCGGCTTGACGATGCCCCTGCTCGGACAAGTTGGGGTCGGCAGCACCCCCATCAGAACGAATGACTTTTTCTGGTAGACCGTGCCGAATCAAGATTAATTCCATATTAAACTACTCTAAATAGAAGATTGTTTGGGAACAAAACAAACGAGCCGCGATTAACGCGGCTCATCCAGACGAACGTTGTGGTTTTGGGACTAAGTCGCAGCGATTGAAACCGAGTAGACACCCGCCTGACGGGCAGAGTCCATGACGTGGATCATGGTTTCGGTGGTGCTATCAGGATGGGGTTGCACGACAACGGGCGCGTCCGGATTTTCCGCATGCAAGCGCTCTATGTTGGCGCGCACCGCGCGGAAATCAATGTCACGTCCACGAATCCGAATTCTGTCGCGGTTGGTGATTTGCACCACGATGCTTTGTTTATCAGCATCTTTTACGTTTTGATTTTTGTCCGGACTGTTCACATCAAGACCGATTTCTTTTACGAACGTTGCCGTCACAATAAAAAAGATCAACATAATGAACACGACGTCAAGCATCGGGGTTAAATCTATCTCTTCGGTTTCTTCGCCGATGATCGCTCTACGTCTGCGCACATGGGTCTCCTTGTTTTCTGTGATGTTTAGAGTGTAATCACTCGGTCTTTCGAATACGACTGCTCGTCATCGGGGGTAATCATAGAATCATTAACCCCTCAAGACCGCCAGACCTGCTGGATCATATCGAGTATCGAATTGAACTACAACGCTGGGATTTGATTCTTGTCTCATGCAAAAAAGCGATGCCCTTTGCCGACGCTAGCGCGTTTTTTCGCTCGCGTTGACCACCTTGCTCACGGTGGTGTAATGCAGGCCTAAATGCTGGCCTATTTCGGCCAATGTATAGTTGTATTCTAAGTGCGCGAGCGTAATTCGGTGGTTGCGCTCT
This sequence comes from Pseudomonadales bacterium, assembly GCA_017854255.1. Classification (GTDB taxonomy): domain Bacteria; phylum Pseudomonadota; class Gammaproteobacteria; order Pseudomonadales; family Azotimanducaceae; genus UBA9926. The sequence continues at coordinate 13,380 of JAFMIA010000024.1, read as the reverse complement.
GCACGACTCAGCTGGTGCATACCTCGAAACAAAACTCGCAGCGACTTACGACGACCACCCAATTTCGGCGCCTGCTTTGCCTTGGCGGAATTAAGCAACAAGCTCTGCATTCGATCAACAAACGCATCGGTACCCAATAGCACTTGATGCGCGCGATCGTTAAGCGGTGACTCGAACGCCTGATCCGTCTCGACGAAGGCGCGCAGCGCGGCTGGGGCGAGCTTTGGCTTTTTTGAAACTTGCTGATAGAGATCATCCGGATGCAACATATCCGGCATGGGTTTTTGACCGATCAAAGCCCCATAACTGCTCTGCTCGTAGGTGCTTGGCTCTTTCGTCAGGCCCAAACGATTCGGGTTCAGCGCGGCATGCCGGCAGATCGGCAGCAGGAAACTTTCTTTTTCGAACAAAATGCTTTTGAAACGGCCATGAAATAATGGGCCTTCGGAATTGTGACGACGGTTGGCGTGCTGGGTATAAACGCCATTGAGTTGACGCATCCCTTTAGACAAGTTGGCTTCAGGCACCTCCACCACCAAGTGGTAGTGATCCGGCATCAGAACATAGCTTTGCAATAACCAATTAAATCGATGGACAACACTACTCAGCACCTGCTCAAACGTCCGATAATCCAGATCATCCTCAAAGGCCTTACGACCTTGGAGTGCCCTACCGGTCAGGTAGTAGCAAGCGCCTGGATACTCTATTCGGGGTGGTCGAGACATGCGCTCTGGGAAGTCCTTGCTCTATTAGAAACGGTTAACACTTTACTCAATATCATCGTTTGTCACGCGTTCATAGCGCCTGTCGCCTTGGCCCTACTGCGCCTCGCTGTGCTGCGCTTTTAACGTGCAGCTTCTATGCTGCCTGATCCGGCGCTTTCAACCCAATCACCCCGGGTTTGGCCGGACACAACCCGGTTGCAAGAAGCCAACGCGGCCGAGCATCATAGCGCCCAAGCTTTAGGTCGGCAAGACTGTTTTCGATATTCTGTGCTTGACTCCTGCCAATTCGGGCCTGTACCTTGTTTTGCACTAACCCATTCACTCATTACCAAACCGGGAGGCTTTCATGGCCGTAGACAAATTCCCTATCGAAGCTGGACACATCATGATGTTCGCGCGCTCGATTGGCGACGCCAATCCGATCTATTATGACGAAGACTATGCCAAGGGCACAGAACCTGGCGGTGTTGTGGCGCCGCCCACCTTCGTTCAAGCCAGCGCACAGTTCGACCCAGACTACTTCCTGCGACCTAAAATTGGTCAGGAATGGTTCGGCTCAGCTAAAGGCCCTACCGGCATCACTCCGAAAGAAGGCGGTGGGAGCGGCGGCGGCAGTGGCGGCGGTTTACACGCGGAACAGCATTACGTGTATCACAAGCCGTTGGTTGCAGGTGACACCCTCACCGCAACGGTTAAACCCGGGAAAAGCTGGGAGAAGGAAGGTCGACGTGGCGGCAAGCTGATGTTCAGTGAATCGGTCACTGAGTATCGAGACCTCACAGGTGAACTGGTCGTCACCGCAACCAGCGTCGGTGTCCGCACCGAGCGACCCGCAACCTCATAATAGCCTAAGGAGCCTTTTCCATGCCTTTAAAACTGAGTGATCTCAATGTGGGCGACGTCTATCGCGAAGAAGTCTGCAACAATCTGTCTAGAACCCAAATCGTGCAGTATGCCGGCACATCCGGTGATTACAATCCGCTGCACTCGGACGAGATTTTCACAACGCAAATCGCCGGCTATCCGTCTGTCTTCGCCCACGGCATGCTGTCCATGGGCATGACCGGTCGCATGCTCACCAACTATGTGGGAGACGGTCGTCTTACGGCGTACGGCGTACGTTTTACCGCGCAGGTGTTTCCAGGCGCCACGCTCACAGCATCGGCCACAATCGACGCAATCCGTGAAGAAAACGGCGAACACTTCATAGACCTTTCAGTGTCAACCCAAGACAGCGAGGGCGTTGAGGTCATCAAGGGTCAGGCCTCTGCTCGCGTTGATGCCTAAAAGCCCATTAGGCGTCATTGATTTCGGCAGGTGCCCTCGTTTGAAGCGCCTGCCGGATCATCTCGCCCGTTAATATCTGCGGCAAAATCAAAGGGGTCTCAGAACCTCTGTGATACACCAAGTACAACGGCACCCCTACTCGACCAAAACGGGCTAACGCCGCCGTAATTTTTGGATCTTCAAGCGTCCAATCTGCCTTCAAATAACGCACGCCCAGTGTCTCGAATAAGTCTGTAGTGCCCTCGGTGTCAATGGCAACCACCTCATTGACCTTACAGGTAATGCACCAATCTGCCGTGAAGTTCACAAACACTGGCCCCTCGGCCTTTGCGGCGCGCAACAACGCCTCGGTATACGGCTCACTTTGGATCCCACCATCGCCAGTGCGGGCCTGTTCCGGGCGAGGCATAGTGGGCGCCAAGACCGCAATCTGGCTAATCGCCCAACCTGCCCCGAGTACACTCAATAGCAGCAATACCCGTTGTAACCCAGTCGGTTTAAAGGCTTGCCACAACCAAACGGCAAACACGACCAGCAACGCCGACAACGCCGTCAGAACAAAACCAAACTCGCCAGCTTGTTGAATCAGAATCCAGAGCAGCCAGATCATGGTTGCATACATCAAGAACGCCGCGCCTTCCTTAAACCGGTTCATCCAAGCACCGGGCCTCGGCAGGACCGCGAGCAGGCCTGGCGAATAGGACAAGAGCAACATCGGCAGCGCCATGCCAAGCCCCAGACTTGCAAACACCGTTAACCCGATGAGCGGCGGCTGGACCAACGCATACCCTAGTGCCGCGCCCATAAAGGGTGCTGTGCAGGGGGCTGCAATCACCACCGCCAGCACACCACTTGATAGCGCGCCAAGACGGCCTTTTTCGGGACCAACATTGACGCTGATGCCGCTGCCGATCGTATAAAAACCCGACAAGTTCAAACCCAGCAGTAAAAACAAGATGGCAAGCAAGGCGACAACGACCGGGGACTGTAATTGAAAGCCCCACCCGATCTGCTCACCGACAGCGCGCAGAACCATTAACACCAGCGCGATCAACACAAAGCTTGCAATAACCCCAAAGGTATACCACCAACCCTGCTGGCGTTGCGCCTGCTGACTGCCTCCGGCCTCCGCCATAAGGCCTAATACTTTGATCGAAAGTACGGGGAAGACGCAGGGCATCAGATTCAAGATCATCCCACCGAGCAGCGCCATTAAGATGGCTTGGAGAAAAGCCAGCCCCCCACTGTTGTCATTTGGGGAGGGCACTTCAATCATAAAGGCCGCCGTGACCCGTTCGCCGTTGACCCATTCTTGAAACCAAAGCAAGCCGTCATAACGCGCACGGCTTGCATCTTCAAAGCCGACACCGAGGACAATCTGATCTGCCTCAACCACCGCCGTGGGCGCAACGGTAAGGTCCAGCACACCTTCTTCAAACGGCAAAAAATAAAGACCATCGAGGCGGCTCAGATCAATGCCCGGAAAATTTAATCGAATTTCAAGATCAGTTTGACTCAGCCAACGGGTCTCGCTGATCCCCGCTGCACGCTGGGGCAGCGGCAGTTGGTCGAACCGAACCTTCAGTTCTGGATTTACCGCGGCCTGCTCGACAACCGGCAGGGTCAGGGTCATGACTTTGGTTTCGGGTATACAAACGGCTTCGCACACGAGCCAGCGGCCTGATACCGTGAGTTCGATCGCATCAACGCCTACAAGGTTTTCGAAGGCGAGACGCTGGGTTAATAAAACCGATTCTTTATAGCCTAGGTTCACCAAGGGACCATAAGGAATGCGATCTGGAATGGGCCATCGAATCTTTGAACTGCTTTTAAGCCCTTGACCCGACCAGGTTAATGAAACGGGCTCACCAGAATCGCCGGGGTTGCGCCAGTAGGTGTGCCAACCTTCCGGTAATTCAAGCTCGACCCCAACGTCAAGGGCCTCACCAGAGACAATGCCACTGGCTGGCGTGATGATCCTGGCCTTGGCCATACCAGATGAGACCCAAACAGACTCCGCGGCTTGTACCCAAGGCGTCGCCCCGAGTAGCCACGCAAGGACAAGACCCCTTGAGATCAACCGCTGGATCACGGTCGGTAGCCCCAGGTCGCCGGGCCTTTGAGCGCGGCTAAACCCGGCTCGATCCATTGTGTCCATTGGCATAATTTAAGCCTTGTTTGCCTTGGGTCTATCAGTTCGTGCAGCGAAAAACTTTCCATTAAGGGGAATGGCGAGCGGCCCGCAAGGAGCTTTGCTTCAAGTTCTGCTCGGGTTGCCTCCGGATCCTCTGACGCTTCTATTTCACGCCTAAAGGCAACTGCGACGCCGCCTTGAACCGGCAAGGCACCTAACTCATACGACGGCCAGGCCAACTTGTAGGTATTCGGCGCAAAATGTGCAGCCGACGCGACGCCGAAGGCTTTGTGAATGGCGACGGTGGCCCAGGGCACCGTTGATTGAACGGCAGCCGCAACGGCGCTCATGCCATAACGAATGGTGCCTAAAGCTTCCGCATCGGGGCCAAGCATAAAGCCCGGCTCATCCAAGAAATTCACGATCGGAAGGTGGAAGGTTTCGCATAATTCCATCATCCGCTTGGCTTTTTGAGAACCCGACGCCGTCATGGCACCCGCATAGTGCCGACAATCATTCGCGATCACCCCCACCGCGAGCCCATTTAACCGAGCCAGCCCAATGATTTGACCTCGTCCATATTTTGGTGCCAGTTCAAAAAACGACTGCGCATCAACCACCCCTTCTATCACCTTACGCATTTCAAAGGGCCGTCTGACGTCCCGGGGCACAATACTTAAAAGCGCCTCATCCGCTCGGTCAACCGGATCTTCGCAGCCTCCTCGTTCCGGCACCTCATAAATGTTCTGGGGCAGATAGCTCAAAAACTGGCGCATCGCCGCGAAGGCTTCGGTTTCGGATTCGACCACCGCATCAACAACACCACTTTTTTCATGAATCCGATACCCCCCCAATGCTTCTTTGCTGAGCCGTCGGCCAAGGGCGCGTTCAACCAAGGCAGGGCCTGCCACCATGACTTGTGACACGTCTTTCACCATCACGGAAAAATGGGAGGCTGCCAGCCGACCCGCTGGAAAGCCGGCCACGGGCCCTAATGCGGCTGAAACAACCGGCACGACCCCGAGGGTATCCGCGATCACTTTAAAGCGTGGCTCAGCAAAAACCGGCGAGCCGACGGTTTTCGGTCCTGATCCACTCGGCGCTGACACACTTCCGCCGCCGCCTTCGAGCAATCGCATCAGCGGGATCTTGTAATGCAGCGCCAACTCTTCGGCGTAAACGCTCTTGCGCAATCCGGCCGCATTCGGCGAGCCACCTTTTAAGGTAAAGTCTTCGCCCCCGACAACCACTTGCCGGCCCTGTACCGCGCCAAATCCAACCACATAGTTCGCTGGACTAAAATCCGTGATCTCCCCCGCCTCCGACTGGGTTGCAAATCCGGCACCGGGGCCGTGCTCGACGAACGTTCCAACGTCTAAGACCGCATCGATTCGCTCTCGGATGGTTAACCGCCCTTTAGCATGCTGAACCGCAATCGCCTCAGAGCCGCCCTGGGCTAACGCCAGCGCTTTTCGCTGCTCAATTTCTAGTACTTCTTTTTCCCAAGACATCGTCCAGCCTCCTAAAAACGTCGACAACGAACCGGATCCAATTTTGCAGATCCGCTTGCCGACACAGCATAAAACAAACGAGGCGCCCTTATCGAGTGAACGACCACTCGAATTCATACCGCTAATCCGCGCAAACCAACATTGGGCTGCAAACTGCGGCCAGTCATCATTGCTTAAAAGTGGTACTGCCTGAACAATTTCAATCTTTTTTCCGTAACAGCCGAGACAAATCTAGCAAGACCATTGGGAACATGCTATTTTCGAGCGAATCGAGGAAGGCAACCCTATGTGCGCAGAGCACATTGCACTCAATAAAAACTCCACCTAGCGTTTTATTCGTATAAGGACTCCATTATGCAGATTGCAGTTCCATCTGAATCCCTGCCCAGCGAGCGGCGCGTCGCGTTGATTCCGGATGCAGCCAAAAAATTGGTCCGTGCGGGCCTTGATGTTCATATTGAGTCCGGCGCGGGGCTGCGCTCAGGCTATGCCGATGCCGACTACGAAGCCGTTGGCGTGCACATTCAAAACGACCAAACAGCCCTGCTTGCTAGCGCTGATTTGGTTCTACGCGTTCGTAAACCGAGTTTAGAGGATGTGACAAAGCTCAAGTCTGGTGCAATTCATGTCAGCTACCTAGACCCTTATAATGAAGCGGGCCTGGTCGATGCGCTGGCAGCCGCCAACATCACCGCCATCAGCATGGAGATGATTCCGCGAACCACGCGCGCTCAAAAGATGGATGCGCTCAGCTCGCAGGCCAATCTTGCTGGCTACGTGATGGTCATTCTCGCGGCCCAACAGTTGGACCGAATTCTACCGATGATGATGACGCCCGCCGGAACCCTGAGTCCGGCGCGGGTCTTTGTTATTGGCGCGGGGGTTGCAGGATTGCAAGCCATTGCGACCGCCAAGCGCCTCGGTGCGCGCGTTGAGGCGTTTGATACTCGAGCAGTGGTTGCAGAACAGGTGCAATCGCTCGGCGCGAAATTTGTTGAAATTGATCTTGGAGAGACTGGCCAAACAAAAGATGGTTATGCCAATGCGCTGACGCCAGAACAACTCGAATTGCAACGCTTAGGCATGAAGGATGTCATCAGCCAAGCCGACATTGTGATCACCACAGCCCAATTATTTGGTCGCCCCGCGCCTAGAATTATTACGGCTGATATGGTTGCTGCGATGAAACCGGGTGGCGTAATCGTCGATATGGCCGTTGACTCCGGCGGTAATGTTGAAGGGTCAGAGCCGGATCAGACCGTCGATGTTAACGGTGTTTCGATTATCGGCATGGCCAACCTGCCGGCTCAAGTCTGCAAGGATGCCAGCCAGATGTACTCGTCAAATCTGGTGAATTTAGTCTCGGAATACTGGGACGGTGAGACCAAGCATTTCAACTTGGATATGGAAGACGATATTTTACAAGGTTGCGTGATTACCCATGGCGGCGCCCTGGTGAATGCAGCAATTCAATCGATACGAGGTCAGGGAGCCTAAATCATGGAAATTATATTTCTTACCTTCATTCTTGTCTTGTCAGTGTTTCTGGGCTTTGAATTGATTTCAAAAGTGCCCGCAACCCTACACACCCCTTTAATGTCCGGTGCAAATGCCATCTCTGGGATCACCTTGGCCGGCGCCTTTTTAGCCGCTGGTGCAACCGATAATGACATGGCCAGCTGGTTGGGCGGCGCCGCCGTTGCGTTTGCTACCATCAACGTCATTGGCGGTTATCTCGTGACCGATCGCATGCTCGGTATGTTCAAAAGTAAGCGAGGGCAATAATCATGGATATCGCAATTTATACCAATCTTGCTTACATCGTTGCTGCGGCCTTGTTCATCTTCGGCCTCAAAATGCTGGGCTCACCCGCAACCGCTCGACGCGGTAACGCGTTCTCCTCGATGGCCATGCTGATTGCGGTCATCGCAGGTCTTATCGGCAGTCAGGCCGTGAGTTACGAGGTCATCGTTGTTGGCATGTTAGTTGGCGCACTGATCGGGACACTCTCAGCACGCTTGGTTGCAATGACCAGCATGCCCGAGCTCGTGGCACTGTTTAATGGTTCTGGCGGCGCGTCCAGCCTGCTAGTAGGTTGGGCTACCCTGTATTACTTTGAAGGCGATGTCGTGCCGACCTTCACAGCCGCGACCATTGTCTTGGCGATCCTGATTGGCGGCTTGACCTTTACCGGCAGCTTGATCGCCTATGGCAAGCTGAGCGAGCGTATCAATAGCGCGGCATTGGTCTTTTCTGGTCAACGGGTTCTCAACAGCGCTCTTTTACTTGCCATCGTGGCTTGTGCCTATCTTTTCTGTATGGATCCCTCTGCCACCTCGGTTTACCTCTATGCCTTGCTTGGGCTGGCCTTGTTACTCGGCGTAATGGCCGTGATTCCGATTGGCGGCGCCGACATGCCGGTTGTCATTTCTTTATTGAACAGCTATTCCGGTATTGCAGCTTGCGCAGCTGGATTCGCAGTCGGCAATAATATTCTGATCGTTGCTGGCGCATTGGTTGGCGCCTCTGGCATCATCCTAACCAATATCATGTGTAAGGCGATGAACCGTTCCTTAGCCAACGTCCTCTTTAGCGGGTTTGGCGCAGCCAAGACCGCCAAAGCCGTTGAGGGCGAAGTCAAACCGATCTCGGTTGAAGACGCCTACTATATTTTGGAAGCGGCCTCGAATGTCTGCTTCGTACCGGGTTATGGCATGGCAGTTGCCCAAGCACAGCACGTGGTGAAAGAACTCGGCAAGATTCTCGAAGCCAACGGCTGTGAAGTTTCCTACGCGATTCACCCGGTTGCCGGTCGGATGCCGGGGCATATGAACGTGCTATTAGCAGAAGCCGACGTGCCCTATGAACAGTTGGTCGAAATGGATGACATTAACCCGCGCATCGAGAACGTGGATGTTGCAATCGTGATTGGCGCTAATGACGTGGTTAACCCCAGCGCACGCGAGGACCCAGATAGCCCGATTTACGGCATGCCCATCATCAATGTCGACCAGGCGCGAACCGTGTTTGTGCTAAAACGCTCCATGGCCTCAGGATTCTCAGGTGTTGATAACCCGCTCTTCTTCGGCGAGAACACCCGAATGTTGTTTGGCGATGCAAAAGAAAGCATCTCGGGCGTTATCGGCGAATTTGGCTAGCCCGATGCTGCGTTTAACGCCGCAGTAGAATCAAAGCGGGGATCTAGCGAGCAGCCAGATCCCCGCTTTTTTTTGGCATCAACGTTATTCCGACAGCACATCAATCGTGATGAGCGCGGCCGCGATCGGATAACCAAAAGCCATCGTGACCGGTGAAAACGTTGCAACCGACGCGATCATTGCTGCCGCATCCACCAAATCTAGCCCCCCTTGCACATCCTTTAGTTCCTCATCCATTAGTGTTCGCATGGTTACTCCTATATTGGTTATCTGTGGAGTCGCGATTTTGACCCTAAACCCTGTATCGAGAGTGCGATGACGCCGCGCTGAACGGTTATCACCAGCGCCGCGCGGCGTAGGTCATTGCCCTGCCCATCCGGCATCATCTCAAAATCGGATTGCCCCCTGCCGCGTGTGTTGCGTGCTACTATTTTGGCTTGAGTCTTTGGAGCCGCCCCTTATGACGTATGATCAAGACCTCGCCAGCGCCTTGCCCGACGCAATTGATCCGGTCGCCCTTGAGACCCTTAGGACTCGGGTACAGCAAGAAATCGAAACAGGCCTTTTGCCTTCCTCGCAATTTGCACTGGCCTATCGAGGCCAACTGATTGCTTTTGAAACCTTCGGTGCGGCCAGCAATCAAGCCCTGTACCCCATTTTTTCCGCGACCAAAGCCATAACCTCCGCTCTATCCTGGTTATCCATGCAAGCGGGCGCCTTGGACTTAGAGGCCCCTGTGGCCAACTGGATTCCCGCTTTTAAAGAAGGCGATAAGTCTCTGGTCACAGTTCAGCATTTACTAACTCACACCGCGGGCTTCCCCAATGCACCTTTTCGGCCCACCGACTACTTCGATGTTGAGCGGCGCCAAGCACGCTTTCAGCAATGGCGGCTGGAATGGCCGCCCGGTAGCCGCTTTGTATACCATCCAACTTCAAGCCTCTGGGCTTTAGCCGAGATTCTCGAACAAATCTATGGCAGGGCTTTCGCCGAGTTGATTCAAACAGAGATCGCCGAACCCCTCGGCCTACCCGAACTGTTTGTGGGTTGCCCGAGCAGCGAACACCACAAGATCGTCCCAGTTTCACATGTCGGCGCACCCCCCACCGCGCAGGACTACGCCGAGCGAAAAATGCAACCGCCACCCGTTAGCGAAGTCACCGAGGCCGCCATCGATAATTTTAATACCGCCGACGTCAGAGCAGTCCCGACGCCCGGCGGCGGTGGGTTTATGACCGCGGCAACTTTGGCGCTGTTTTATCAAGGACTCTTAGGGTATTCCGGGGACTCGAGCGACTTTACGCAGGTCCCCTGGCAAGCCGAGACGCTGCTCAGTGCGCGCACGATACGAACTCACGGTTTAAAAGATCCCTACTTAGGGTTTGATGTTTTGCGAGGGCTCGGTATTGTGATTGCGGGCGAGAGAGACCAACACCTTCGCGGCTTTGGTCATGGCAGCACAGCGACAAGCTTTGGTCACGGCGGCGCTGGTGGCCAAATTGCGTGGGCAGACCCTGTGTCAGGCCTTAGTTTTGTTTACCTGACGAATGGTCACGACCGGAACCCTTTTCGCCAAGGTCGACGTGGGGTCAGTCTGTCCAGTAAAGCCGTCAACTGCCTCAGAGCCTAAGCCGATACAAGTTGCTTGCTCAATCAGCGGCGATACTGACCTCAACACCACAAAACTCCGCAACTGTGGAAATGCTTTGTTGCGGCAAGCGGCTTGCCAGGCTAAACCCAATTAATCCTCTGGGCGGGTGATCCGTCGCGCTCGAAAACCGCACCTCAGCACCATCGTCCATGATAATCACCGCCAACCCGCCCCGATACGCGACCTGCGTTCCGAGTAAGCCGGCCCAAACCGCGGCGGTCGCACTCGGGTCATCCACTTCGATCAAACAGCTTCTCAAATCGCCGGTCTTTGCAGCCCGTTGCGCCCGCCAATCCGGGCCAGCCCAAACCCAATCATCCGCGGGCCGCATCTCATCGAAGGAGACAATGGCGCCACCCACATCTTTGGGATGAACATGAAAAGCCGATACCTCGGGCCGCTCGGTTTCCCAGATGATGCGAATACCCGCCGCCTCGACCCGCGCTCTGACCGGCGCTAAGTCGTCGACTTGGAACAAGACCATATAGCCACAATCACCGCCGCGCCGCTCAAGCATCCGCCCAGCCGCCGTTGGAATTGGGTCCTGCGCTAACCGGGGTGATACCACCTCGACAAACGAGTGACCGGTCGCAATCACCGTATTGTGCAACCCAAACTCGCCAACCCCTGGATCGGTATACGCGTGGGTTGCCCCTAACAGCGCTTTCAACGCGGCATCGGCTTGAACAAGGTCCCCTGCCACAACCGCCACTTGTCGTATCAACATTAGGATGCCTCCGAGTAAAGCTCGCATTATAGCGCTTGAACCGTACAATTGGGTCTCTGACGCGAACCTTTAAGAGATCGAAAGCATGAAGAAAAACCCCTTAATTCGTTTATTCAGCCTGCTGACGTTAGGCCTGTTCACAAGCCTTGCACTGTCCGCTGAATCCCCAACGACCAGTGAGAAAATCGCAGCCGCGCTCAAGGACGAACGCCGCTCACCAGCTGAGATCGATCGAGATAAAAACCGCAAGCCGCTCGAGACGCTCGAGTTTTTTCGTCTAAAAGACGATATGACGGTGCTAGAGATCATGCCAGGCGGCGGTTGGTATACAACCATTTTGGGCCCAGTCTTGGCCGAGCGCGGCCGCCTACTGCTGACCATCGGCGCAGAGCGCACCGCTGAGCGCCTGATCGGCCAACCCGGTTTTGAATCCACTGAACTGATTCCGTTTGATCGCTCGAACATTACCCGATCAACCACATCGCGGGCGATGATCATGCCAGCGTTTAGTCTCGGCGTTAAAAAAGTAGATCTTGCGCTAACCTTTCGAAATCTTCATAACCTAACCCCAGAGGCCCGGCAACACATGAACAAAGCGGTTTTCGACACCCTCAAGAAAGGGGGCTTGTATGGCGTGGTGGATCACACCCGACGACATATGCAAGGCGATTCCACTGAAGTTTGGCGCAGGCTTGATCCGGTTTTAGCCATTCAAGAAATTCAAGCCGCTGGCTTTCAATTATTGGATTATTCCGACTTGCACTATCGCCCTGATGACGAATTGCGTTATGAAGTGGGCCGCAAGTCGGTCACCGGTAACACCGACCGGTTTACCCTCTTATTCGTAAAGCCTTAACGGGAACCTAGCAGGGTTCGGGGCGCGTTGTTTCAAAACGCGCGTCCTGCGCCCCTATCGTCTTCAGAAGATGCCTCAGGTCTACCCAGGGACAGCCCTGCAAACATTCCGGCAGGCCTTCGTTTAGCCCGGTAACGCAGGCTTTACCAGCAACTTTAGCCCGCTTGATGCGCAAACCGCGAACGCCAATCACGACTCAGAGCGCTTTCACCGAGGTAGCCGCGTCCCGGGTTTCAATGCTGTAGACCCGCTCGGCATTGCGCGAGATCTCGCCCCAAAGACTGACTTTAACGCGCGCTTGATGGGACTCAAAGGCGGCTTGATCTTTGAAGCACTCAAATACCGTAAAGACACAGTCGTCCTCGGCGCTTTGGTTAACCTCAAACGCCAGACAACCGGCCTCCTGGCGCGTGTTTTGGATATGCTGAGCAAGGTGCTGCTGAATGACGCGGCGCTCTGACCGTGACACCTTGATATAACCGGTTAAGACCACAGCCATCGCCTCTACCTCCGACTTGATTTTTGGACTCGCTGATAAATAGGCGCGCGAGGTGACCGAAAATCTTCGCATTTACCAGCCGCCCAACGCCATCACGCCCAGGCGTCCAGCGCCGCTTTACCGCCGTCACCATGACCCAAATTATCAATTGTGATGACATAACCCAATGATTGCATATCCCAATGATCACGAAGTCAGGTTTTCACCTGCTTAACGGCCTATATCGGCAAAAATGATTTACCTGGCCCATAACCCGCCCACAAAAAAGCCGGGCAATGCCCGGCTTTTTAAGACTAGGTTGTGCTCTGGCTAAGCGCCAGGGTCAAACCCGATGACCGCTTTGACGCCTTAGTACCCCTGAAGCACACCGTAACGATCACGATGAAACGCGCTGTTCCCCAGAGCATGTTCACAAACCCGTGAGCGCTTCATGAAGAAACCAATTTCGTACTCGTCTGTCATCCCGATACCGCCGTGCATCTGGACCCCTTCGCTACTCACCAAATTGTAAGTGTCGTTTAGCCGGGTTTTGGCAAGACTCGCCAGTTCAGCGATCTCGTCACTATCCTCATCCAAAGCCGCCAAGGCCTCTAAAACCACTGACTTAGACAACTCAACCTCGCAAAACATTTGCGCGGCTCGATGCTTCAAACCCTGAAATGACCCGATTGGGACGCCGAACTGCTCTCGAACCTTGAGGTATTCAACGGTTCGCTCAAAACACTCTTGAACGCCACCCAGCATTTCAGCGGCGAGCAGCACTCGCCCAATATCCAAAGCTTTATCCAGTACCTCAGCGCCTTTCCCAGCTTCGCCAATCAGCTCGCCTTCT
>JAFMIA010000023.1 GCA_017854255.1 Pseudomonadales bacterium | reverse complement strand
AATGAACCATCAATCAAAGCGGTAGCGGCGGTCTTGTCAGGCGCCGGTTGGGAAAAATGGATCCCCTTCTAAGGAGTCGGTTTATGCGCCGCCAGCACGGTTCATAATGGTGGGCGCTTCGTGTCCTGCAAGGAATGGGACAACGTATGGGACAACGCGTGGATCGGGACTCGGGACTAAGTGCCAGGCCTCGTTGGCTCTGGCACTGGGTCCTCTCCCCAGGTTTCATGCACCTTCAAAGTCAAATTGTTCAGTTGTGACCGAAGCCTGAGCGAGCGGTGCGTAGCGTGGTCCGGCAACCAAATCCGGCGCAAAATCCGCATTGATTTGCGCTAGCACCTCGGTAGGCAGATCGATGGCTGCTGCATCAAAGTTGTCTTGAAGATGTTGAAGGTTGGTCGTTCCAGGAATTGGCACGGCGCCTTTGTCCTGCGCAAGGGTCCAGGCAAGGGCCAGCTGGGCGATGGTACAACCCAGGTCGCCGGCATATTGCCGCGCCTTTTCCAAGAGCCCCAAGTTTGCCGAGAAGTGTGGGTCGGTGAAGCGCGGGAAAGTGCGCCGCAAATCGGTTTCATGATACGCATTCGGATCGAGGGGTTCATCCGCCAGATAGCCCCGTCCAACGGGAGAAAAGGGCACAAAGGTCACGCCCAGTTCTCTGCAGGCATCGAGCACCGCGATTTCTGGGTTTCTTGTCATGAGCGAGTATTCAGACTGCATGGCTGAGATTGGGTGCACAGCATGCGCCAAGCGAAGCGTATCGGCCGACATTTCTGACAAACCAATCATCCGGATTTTTCCTTCGCTAACCAAATCAGCCAGCGCGCCAACTGAGTCTTCTATGGGTACATTTGGATCTGGGCGATGCATGTAATACAGGTCTATGACCTCGGTTTGCAATCTTTCTAAGCTAGCTTCACAAGCACGTTTGATCGTCTCTGGCCTGGCGTCGAGTAACCGCTTTCCATCTTTGAAACCCATGACGCATTTGCTAGCCAATACAAATTCATTGCGGCGTCCTTTGAGGGCCTCACCGATCAGCTTTTCATTATTGCCCAAGCCATAAATGGTTGCTGTATCCAGAAAATCGTAGCCAATATCGATTGCCCGGCGTAAAAAATCGACGGCGTCTTTTTGTGCCTGGGCTGGTCCATAGGCATGACTCAAATTCATGCACCCGAGTCCAACGGGGTGAACCGCCGAAGATCCTATTTTTCGTTTAGCAACTGTCATGGTATTCCTTTTTGGTCTCTGCGCTTTGATCTGGTTAACCGCTGAATGTCTGTAGGTGAGGTTAGCTGAAAGGTAACCCCATTGTCAGTAGGGTGAAGGCGCGTTGAAACTTGGCGGGAAATATGAGCTGACTCAAGTGCCCTGACTGAGTGATACCCGACGCGGGATCACAGAAGATGATGCAACAACGACTAAGGCTGACGCAATGCCCTCTTTAAGCTTCAAATGGGCAGGAATAGGAGGGAGTTTAGGGAATCAACGCAATCCAAGGGGTCACGATGTCGGTCTGATTTAGTTCATTACGCCTGAGGCTCATAGGGCAACACGCGTCTGTGGTGATTTGGGGATTCAGACGCCCCTAGCTGCCTTTGGGCGGCTGCTTCATTGCTTCAAGCCAGGTGCGCAGGATCCTGCTAACGCGGTCATCGAGTTCATTCGGCTTGATTCCAACTCGCTTGGCGTAGGGTAAGCGGAAGATTCGATAGCCCCGCAAAAAGGAAGAGAGCGCCACTTGTAATGCGTCAAGATCATGACCTTTATCAATGTCGCCATCGATGACGTCCTGACGCAGTTGGCTGAGTTGCCCCTCGTACAGCGGCATTGGATCAACCGCATCATCGCCATCCAGCACGAGCAGCGCGCGTAACATACTGTCGTTGCTATCATTGCTGGCGTTCGAGGCAAAAGCTCGGAGCCTTCTTGCGACGAATCCGGCTTCTGCTTTGCTTTTCGTATAAGCGTTTACGAATGCGTTAAATCGTCGATTGATGGCGGCGCGCAGGAGATCTTGTCTTGATCCGAAATAATGATAAATGTTGCCCCGGTTAACGCCTGCGCCCTCAGCAACTTGACGAAGATTAAGTCCTGCCAGCACGCCGTTTTTTTGGATGAGCTCAAGGGCAACTTCGATCAGGCGTCGCTCAGTTTCGGCCCGGCCTCGATTTTGTTTTATGGCTTTGTTGGATTGTGAATCTTTCATTGTGTTGGGCAGTGCCGCTCCCTGTATGTGTCTGACTTGCGGGATGCTTATCAGAACGTTAACATCTTGCCAGCAAAGTTTAGCATAGTGCTAAATTAATTGCCTCGGTTGCTTTGCGAGTAACTGCTAAGGCTCAGATTAATCAAGGTCCACACCATGACAACCAATGACCTCTGCGCCGCACTCATGCGCGCGCGTATAAGACGAACACGGTTAAGACTATCGCAAGCAGTCTTGATGTGTCTTTTCTTGGTCAGTTGCGGTGGTGGTAACGAGCAGACCGCGGCGCAGCGCGCGGCCATTGGGCAAGGTCTTTTTGCAACCGAGCATACAATAATTGATCGTCGCTCTGGTTCAAAAGTGAATTTCGGCCTGGCCGACAAGCCGCCCGCTAACCCAGAGCGCAATGCCTATTTCGGTGACCTACATGTCCACACGAAATATTCATTTGATGCTTATGCATTCGGGACATTGGCCAGTCCCTATGACGCCTATCGATTTGCTAAGGGTCAAGCCATTAAGCACCCCGCGGGTTTTGACATTCAGTTGCAAGCGCCGCTGGATTTTTATGGCGTGACCGACCACGGGTTTTTTATGGGCGTTTCCCCGGTTGCGGCTGATACGAGCACTGAATTTTCTAAATACGCCTTTGCAAAAGTTGTTCACGATCTTAATGCACCGGACAACATGGATCGGTGGAGTACGCTGGACCGAATGCGCAGCTTCGGTCTTGCGCGCGCTTTGGCGCTGGCGATTGTCGACGGGGAAGTTAGTCCTGAAGAACCATTGGCCATTACGCGCAACGCATGGGCGGATGCCATTAATGCCGCGGATGAGCACTACGACCCCGGCCACTTCACGACCTTTGTCGCTTATGAATACTCAACCACAGCGGATGACAATGGAAGCCTGCACCGCAATGTGATTTTTGAAAGCAGCGACCGGGTACCCGAGGTGCCCTTCTCCCGTATGCACTCAAGAAACCCCGAGGATCTTTGGGATTGGATGGATACGCTGAGAGCAGCTGGCGTCGAATCGTTGGCTATTCCGCATAACGCCAATAAATCAAATGGTCATATGTTTAAGTTGTTTGATTGGGCCGGCGACCCGATCGATGACGAGTATGCGGTGAAACGTATTCGCAACGAACCGCTGGTTGAAATCACCCAGATCAAGGGTACGTCTGAAACACATCCAGCATTATCCAGTCGCGATGAATGGGCGGGCTTTGAACTGGTGAGCACAAGAGGCGTTGGAATGGGTAAGCCTGTGGCGAGTAAACCTGAAGGCAGTTACGTGCGAGAAGCCTTGCGCCATGGTCTGGAAATGCAAGCGCAAGGTGTGACCAACCCCTTTGCGTTTGGTTTTATTGGCTCCAGCGATACGCATACAGCGGCCTCACAAAATGATGAGTCAAACTTTTCATCCAAGCTCGGCCTCTTGTCGGCCGATGCGCAAGTGCGAGGCTCTGTTCCTTTTGGCTTTTTAGAAAGCCTGTTGATTGGCTTTCTTCCGGGCCAAAGCGTCGCCGAAGTTGACGGCGAACGTTATCTGGGTAGTCAGCAGACAGAATTTGGCGCGTCGGGATTGGCAGCGGTATGGGCAGAAGAAAATACTCGGCAGTCGATCTATGCCGCACTGCGTCGTAAAGAAACCTTTGCGACCTCTGGACCCAGAATGCGCCTGCGATTGTTTGCTGGCTATGATTTACCGGCAGACTTAACACAAAGGCCAGATGGGGTGGCTTATGCCTATGCAAACGGCGTCCCAATGGGTGCTAATCTTGAAGCGGCTTCTAGTTCGAATGCGACAAATGCACCGCGTTTTGCTGTCTGGGCGCAAGCTGATGCCAATAGTGCGCCGTTACAACGACTGCAGATCATCAAAGGTTGGATCGACGCGGCAGGCAACACCCATGAAGACGTGATTGATGTGGCGTGTGCGGATGGTGTCGCGGTGAATCCGGAGATAAATCGTTGCCCAGACAATGGGGCCACGGTTAACCTAAGTGATTGCAGCTATCGGGCAAAAACCGGTAGCACTGAGCTGAACACCACCTGGTCAGATCCAAACTTCGACGCTAGCGAGCGTGCTTTTTATTATGCCCGAGTGCTTGAAAATCCGACCTGCCGATGGAATACGTGGGATGCGATTCGGGCAGGCACCCAGCCGCGCTCTGATCTGGCCGCGACCCTCCAGGAACGGGCTTGGTCTTCGCCAATCCAGTACGTGCCGGTTGCCGCCGGAGTCAAGGAAGCAATCCCAGCAAGGAAATAATGATCATGAAAACCTTAAAATTTAGAGCAAGTTGCTTAGCGGTGATCACCATGGGGTTACTCTTGGCGTCCTGTTCCGATGACCCGAATTTGAGTCTTCCTGAAGATCTGCACGCCAACGAACGTGTGATTGCCGCGACTGCTGATTTTGATGCTCAGTCCGCAGGTCAAAGCATTGTCCGGGGCTGGAATGTAAAAGTGTTTGAAACAGAAACCGAACTCCTCCTGCGTGAGCAATCGCCGTCCGCCACCACAAGCAGTAAACCGCCTGCGGTCTCTGTTAAAAAACCGATAGAACGCAAAGCTTACTTTGGTGATTTGCATGTGCATACCACTTACTCGTTCGATGGTTATGCCTTTGGTACGCTGGCCACACCGTATGATGCCTATCGTTTTGCGAGGGGTGAGGCGATTGCAAACCCTGCAGGTTTCAACATGCAGCTCACAAGACCGATGGACTTCTACGCCGTGACCGATCATGCAATGTTCTTGGGTGTGGTCAAGGCAGCTGCCGATACCAGCACGCAATTTTCAAAAAATGAATTCTCAGCGCCCTATCATGGGCTCAATGCACCTGAAAATATGGGCGCGGGCCTGCTTAGCATATTGAATCGTCTTAATACGTTCTCGTCGTTCTTGTCTGAGGCTGTGACGCAGACCACCTCCGGTAAACTCGATCGCGATGAAGTGCTTGGCGTGGTGAGGAGTGCTTGGCGTGATTCAATTGATGCGGCAGATCAGTTTAATGATCCTGGTCGCTTCACCACCTTTGCCGCCTACGAATATACTTCCAGTACTGCCGATATGGGCAACTTACACCGCAATGTCATTTTCAAAGGAACCGGCCAACTACCCCGAGAGCCATTCTCTCGGTTCCATTCTGTTAACCCGGAAGATCTTTGGCAATGGATGGATGACCTTCGAGCGAAAGGCGTTGAAAGTTTAGCCATCCCGCACAATTCCAACGGATCAAACGGACAGATGTTCAAGCTTGCTGATTGGGCCGGTGATCCGCTAGATGAGGCTTACACAGCGCAGCGCATCCGAAATGAACCCATTGTGGAAATCACCCAAATTAAGGGAACGTCGGAGACTCACCCGGTTTTATCATCGCGGGACGAATGGGCCGGTTTTGAAATTATGCCCTACCGGATCGCGACCAGTGCCTTAAGTCAGATGGAGGGCTCATACGCTCGAGAAGCGTTGTTAAACGGTATTGCACTGGGGCAGCAGGGCATCACAAATCCGTATCAGTTCGGCTTTATCGGCTCGAGCGATACCCACTCAGCCGCAAGTCAAAATAAGGAGTCAGACTTCGTTTCAAAGCTGGGCCTGATCTCAAGTACGGGCGAACAACGAGGCTCGTTGCCGCAAACGGGTCTTTCCGGCGAAATGAACTACCTGGTGCTGAAAGCGCTGGGGCGCGGCAATTCGCGATTGAGAATTAACGGCGATATCTATACCGCCGGGGCTGCCCCAACGTATGGGGCGTCGGGGTTGGCCGCAGCTTGGGCTGAAGAGAATACGCGGGAGTCGCTTTACGGTGCCTTTCGCAGAAAAGAAGTGTTTGCGACGTCTGGGCCGCGGATGCAGATCCGTCTATTTGCAGGGTTTGGTTTTGATGAGGACATGCTGACAGCAGCCGATGGCATTGAGCGGGCGTATGCTGGCGGTGTCACGATGGGCGGCGTACTGTCGGCGGTGAATCCAGCTGGCGGCGAGGCGGTCAATGCGGGCGCAACGCCCAGTTTCCTAGTGATGGCGGCGGCCGATGCTGAGAGCGCACCGTTGCAACGCCTGCAAGTTGTCAAAGGCTGGGTCGACGCAGAGGGCACTCACGAAGCGGTTGTTGACGTTGCTTGTGCCGGAGGCGCCGTCGTTAACCCAGACACAAATCGATGCCCCGACAATGGTGCAGAGGTTGATATCCGGAATTGCGCAATTAACGCTGAAACAGGCGCAGGACAGCTGTCAGCTTTGTGGCGAGATCCTGAGTTCAATCCAAATCAACGGGCTTTTTATTACGCCCGCGTCATAGAGAATCCGACCTGCCGCTGGTCAACCTGGGACGCAATTCGAGCAGGTGTTGCACCGCGGCCGGATCTGCCCTCGACCGTGCAAGAACGGGCCTGGTCATCGCCGATCCATTACCTGCCAGAATAATCTCATGTCTAAGCGGTTTTCATTGGCAAGGATGAGCGCATGAGCTGGTTTGCTCGCGTGCATAAACCGTGGCTGCATTTTGTGGTGTTGGGTCTGGTTTTTTATCAGTTGCAGTCGGTACTGTTTCCAGAACCGAAGGTGGTGATTGGACCGTTGAGCGAGGCGCGAATTGCAACGCTTGAGCAGCAGTGGCGAGCCAGTACCGGTCGAAAACCGAGTCCGGAACAAATCGCAAGGTATGTCGCGGTCGAGCTTGATCGCGATATGCTGCTTCAGCGCGCCATTGATCTTGAATTTCATCTGCATGACGCGATCGTTTTCCAGCGACTTGTTCGCAATATGGGGTTTATTCAATTAGCGGAAAACAAAACGGATCCTGAGCTATTTCACCAGGCCATCACGATGCGCATGCATCTTGCTGACGAAGTTGTAAAGCGGCGGTTAATACAGCTGATGGAGCAGCGGTTACTGGTTGATGCGCCGCCAAGCAAGTCGAGTGTTGAAGATATCGAAGCAGCTTTTAGTCAAAGAAGGCAAGCGCTGCGACATCCGCCGCAGTATTCGATTGAGCATGTTTTTTTTGCGCCCGAGCGCGAGCAAGACGTGGCATCTGTTGTTACCGAAATTATGGAACAAAGGTTGAGTGCGCGGGCAGCCCGACAACTCGGCTCGCCATTTTTGCAGGGCTATCAGTTCGTGAAACAAACACCCGATCAACTCGCCCGAAATTTCGGTGACCGTTTTGTCATGGGTTTACAAAAAGCCCTGCAAGAATCGCAAAGCAGAGCGGAATCTGGCGATGGCCAATGGTTAGGGCCGATACGCTCAGTCTACGGCCTTCATTACGTATGGTTGTCTCGGTTTGAACCTGCCCGGGATGCCGAACTTAAAGAGGTTGAACAACAGCTTCGCGTCGATCTCGAGTATGCCGCAGGTAAGCAAGCGTTGCAGTGCGCCATTGCGGCGCTAAGACTTGAATTTGAGGTTCGCGGCAGGACGCTGCAAGACGCCGATGAAGCCGGCAGGTGCGAATGACAAGCGCATCGCTAATACGTTTTGCACTGGCCCTATTGATGCTGCTGCTCCATACCAGCATGGCAGAAGCCCACCGGTTCGCGCCATCATTGTTAAAACTGACGCAAACTGCTGAGGCCACCTATAACGTTGTCTGGAAAACGCCAACAGAAGCTTTGTCCGCAATTGCGATGCAACCGAGTTGGCCTGCAGGCTGTCGGATGGTTGCTGAAAATCCCGTTCTGCGCGAAGGGACCGGTACGGTTTCAAGTTGGACGCTGGATTGTGGATCACTTGGCGAAGCAGGTCTTGTGGGTGAGAAGCTGGGTGTTGTGGGCCTGGCGGAGAATCAAGCTTCGGCCATGGTGATGCTTTCTCTAAGCGATGGACGTCGTTATCAAAGCGTTGTGAACGCTGAGACGCCAGAGTTTTTGGTGCCTGCTCAGCCAAGTCAAACGAGGATCATGACCGAATACTCAGTGTTGGGTACAGAACATATCTGGGGCGGTACCGATCATCTTATGTTTGTCTTGGGCTTACTGCTGCTGGTGGGCGGGGGCAGGCGTTTGCTGTGGACCATTACGGCCTTCACGGTAGGGCATAGCGTAACGCTGGCACTGGTCACGCTGGGATTGCTTTCCTACCCTGTCGCTTTGGTTGAATTTGCCATAGCGCTGAGCATCTTTATATTGGCGCTCGAGCTAACCCGAACCCATCAAGTGGGTTCTATTCAGCCTGTAAGTTTATTCAAACGGCACCCCTGGTGGCTGGCGGGCGGCTTTGGGCTGCTCCACGGTATGGGTTTTGCGGGTGCATTGGCGGACATTGGCTTGCCCCATAGCAATGTGCCACTGGCTCTGTTGTTTTTTAATATCGGGATCGAGGTAGGGCAAATCGCATTTGTGTTGCTGCTGTTGGGGGGCTGGTGGTTGTTCAACCAGGCGCTCGCAATCAGCGCGGTAACCGTAAATCGCAGGCGCTTAGTTTTGATCCCGGTTTATTTGCTTGGCGGGCTATCCGCTATGTGGTGTATCGAACGTGGCATAGCGCTTGTCAGTTGATGTCAGTGAGCGGGTTGGCGCCGATGGCATGCGATCAGGTTCGACATTTTGCTGGCTAAAAAGTAAACAAGGATGAAAGGCGTCGCATGAAATTAAACAATAAAGTGCTAAGAAGGGTCGTTGCCATTGGGTTGGTCCTCGGGTTGACCACCGCCTGGGCAGATGATCATGCCATCGCCTCGTCTGGCCTCGTTGGCACATGGTCGCTGGAGGTCCGCGCGATGCGCGGCATCCAGTATCTGACTTTAGAGGTGATAGAAGAGGCAGGCGGCTATGGCGGCGTTGTAACGGGACGACGGGGGCCGGTCATCGTTGACGCGATACAGGTTAAAGGCCGTGCTTTCAGCTTTCGGCAAAAGGTGACGAGCCCGATGGGTAAAATAGAACTTCACTACACGGGTCAAATTGATACGGACCGAATGCAAGGTGAGATGCAGACCCCGCGTGGGGTCATCATGTTTACGGGTAACCGCACGCAATAGGACCGAATAGCTGGATTGTGAAATCCTGCTTTAACGATACCGAGATCCCGGGCGACGCTTCAATTTTTGCGTTATGCAAATCAAGAGGTCTTGATGAAGGGCCCTGGGATCCTGACGACTCGTGGCACCTGCTACGAGGGCGTTTTAACCTTACTTGCGCCCGACCGGATACGCCTTAAAACGATGACTGTTCAAGACCGGTTAAAATAAAGATAATCGAAGGATTGATCTGCCGTGAAAATTAACACCATCCATCACAGAGAGCGTTCCAGCGACAATGACTGAAATAACACCAGAACAGCGCGACGCGCCTATCTTTAAAACCTTTGGCGAACTGTTCAGTGCGGGTTTTTCGCTTGATACCACCACTTGGGTCTTTATTGTGGCCGTTCATATCGCGGCGGTCGGTTTGGGCGCGTGGCTAATCTTTGTCGCGCCGAACACATGGGGTTTGATTGCCGCTGGCTGGATCGTCGGACACTTTATCCTCGGTTCCCTGTCCACCACGGTCTACAGTCATCGCTTGATCACCCATAACGCGGTCAAGAATGTATCGGTCCCAGTGCACCTGTTTTTCTGTTTTTTTGGGCAAGTGCTTAGCGTACAAGGCAGTGTTCGCCGTTGGTCAGCCAATCATGTGCTGCACCATGGGGTAGACCGTCACGGTAAAAAAGAACTGGATCCTTACAGTGCGACTTGGTTTCCCGACACGCTGCGTAACTTTCTTTGGTCTCATATGCTGTCGCATATGTTTAACCATCCGGAGTCTGACGCGTATTTGCGGGCACATAACGCGCAACGTCACCCGATTATTATGTCGCAAGATAAGCACTACGGCTTGCTGATCACGTTCTGGATATTTCTCTTCCCCATGGGGCTAGGTTACGCCCTGGGTGCTTGGCTTGGCCTCTTTGCGTTGCTGACGGGTTCAATCGTTGGGACCGTCTTGGTGCAGCACAACACGTGGACGGTCAACAGCGTTACCCATTTGTGGGGTTGGACAAAGGGGGTGAAAAGCTCTGCAGTCAATAATTTTATTTGGCTCGGGCCCTTGGGCGAGGGCAATCATCACGGTGATCACCATGATTTTCCGAGAGACTACCGGAACGGATTTGGCTGGTCGGGTTGGGCGCTTGATCCAACTCGGTACATTATATTACTGCTGCGAGGCCTAGGGTTAGTGAACGGCTTAAAGCGCGCCAATCGCCGTGACGAAGCTGAAATTATCGCGGCGCGTAAGCTTGCGAGTATTGATCAACTGAAATCGTTGAATCAGGATGCCGCGCTACTGTACGCGCATTTAGAGGCCAGGGTCATGGCGTTGCGGCAGGACTGGCTCGAGGCAGTAACCCGATGGGAAACGTTGCGCAAGGAATCTAAGTTGATGCAGCAAGCCAATGCTAGCCGCGCAGAACTGACGCAAGACCTTCGTCAAGCCAAAGCGCTGGTCAAGGCGCGCAAGGAAGCATTCTTTGCAGCCGTCGAGCAGCTCCATTATCGAGCGCTCAGCTATACCCTTTAAATGCGACCGATGATGGATCCAGCCGGCGTTAAAACCAAAAGAAGAATAAAAACTAAGGCTCTGGCTGAATCATTCGGGCCAACGGATTGCTAGTTCTCTGGACGTTTTAAGGGCAGTGAGTCACGAGCCAGATCGCTGAGATCTTGTCCGCTGGACCCATTTTTAAATTGATCACGTCGATTGGAATACGAGACATTGAGTGGATACCAACCCTCCTAAGGGCCGGCTGTCGCGGTCTCCCCCAGAGTGTCGTAGTGCGTTTTGAACTTACCGCCGGTGTTTTAGGCGGCAAAAAAGGATAAGGGAGTTTCCCCGGTACGAGCTGCTGAGCCGCGTCCCCTCTGCATAGAGATAGTTGGGCCGGACGACATTCGCGGCGTTTAAAAGCCGCGAATTTTGCTCGGGGCGCTTTCGTCTTAAAGTTAAATTGCGCCAAGAATCTTACTGATATTCTTTCGGAACTTTTCGCCAAAGGGCGGACGCGCCCCAATGATAGGCAAGACATCGATCATAGTTTGGCTGTAAATTGCGCGGGCGTGGCTCAGGCTTCTAAACCCTTCCGGGCCGTGATAGGCGCCCATGCCAGAGGCACCGACACCTCCAAAAGGCAGATCTTCTTGCACATAGTGCAGCGTAATATCATTGATGCAAACGCCACCACTTTGCACACGATTCAGTAAATAGGCCTGCTCCGTTTTATCTTTGCCGAAGTAGTACAGGGCAAGCGGATTTCGGCGGGGTTCAATCATATCGGGCACTTCCGCCACATCAGAATAGGTCATCACAGGAAGGATTGGGCCGAATATTTCTTCCTGCATAACCAACATGTCGTCATTGACGTTTTGAAGAATGTGCAAAGGCATGCGTCGATTGCCCGCAGACGCACGCGTTTGATCAGCACCAACAATCGTGAGTTTGGCCCCCTTGGCAACGGCGTCATCAAGGTAGCTCTGCAACCTGGCGAAGTGCGTTTCGTTGATAATACCCGCGTAATCCTCGTTTTCGGTGATATTCGGATACATTGATTGCGCCTCGTGAACCACCCGCGCTATAAGCTGCGCTTCCAGCGCCTTCGGCACGATAACGTAGTCTGGCGACAGACATAATTGACCCCCATTTAAAAGCTTACCGAATGTCAGGCGAGTTCCGGCCAGATCAAGCTTTGCGCTACGACCAATAATGACGGGTGACTTACCGCCAAGTTCTAGCGTGACGGGGACCAGGTTCTTCGAGGCTGATTGCATGACTTTTGCACCGACTTTACTGGACCCGGTAAACAGAAGGTGATCGAAAGGTAGCGCCGCAAATTTTTGACTGATCTCTGCGCCACCGGTTACGACCGCGACTTCATCCTCGGGGAAATATTTGGGGACAATTTCGGCGAACAATGCCGCTGTTTCAGGAACGAACTCAGAAGGCTTCAGCAGCGCGCGGTTACCGGCAGCCAGCGCACTGGTCAGAGGCGCAACCGTCAGGCCGAAGGGCAGATTCCAAGGCGAAATGATGCCCACAACGCCCTTTGGGAAATGCTGGACCTGGCCCTTGCCGCCCAAAAAGTTCATCGGTTTATTGGTTTTTCGTTTTTCGGGTCTCATCCACGCTTTCAAATGCTTCATTGAATAGTCGATGGCTTCGACCTTTGACGCGAATTCTGAGAACAAACTAAACTCATAGGATCGTGCACCACCAAATTCGCGTTTGGTCGTTTTTGCAAACTCTGTTTTATTTTCAACAATCAGCGCCTTGAGCCGCTTTAGACGGTCAATCCGGGTTGCGTAGGTGACCTCACCCTCAGCCCGGAACTGACTTCTCTGGCGCGCAACTAATGCGTTCAGGTTCTGACCGGCCAATTCAGTGACGTTGTTGTGTTCTGCAATGCTCATAGTGTCTCTCTTAAATTGCGCTGGGGTTCAGCGGGTTAGAAATTCGTTTTGGGGGTGGGGTTCGATTCGCTGCTAGATACCTGTTTCTGCACGGATGCCTTCGATGATGCGAACAGCGTTTTTAACGAAGAGCGGCTCAGACGCAAAACTGCCAATTAGGTCCTGAATATCTTCTGGCAGCGCCTCGTTATCTAATGCCGGGCCCTGGTCCGACCGCGTCGCACCAATCAGGAGAACGCCCATTGTTTTGACAACCTCTGTGGCTTGCGCTGCATTCAAACTGAGTGACGTTGATGTGGGGGCCGCAATAGCCGCTACCTGGCGTTGAAACACGCGTTTCGACTCAATCAGGCTCGCGATCGCAACATTGTGTTCAATGACGTGTTCGAGTCTGATGAGTAGCGGTATAAAAGCGCCATCCGCCATGGCCGTTGTATAGAGCATCTGGGCATAGGCTTTGCTCGTCATGTCGCCTGATAAGTGGCTGATGAAAACTTCGCTCCAGCGAATGAGGCTTTGCTCATAAAGGGTTAGAAAAAGCGCTTCCCGTGTTTTGAAGTAAAGATAGAGCGTGCCCTTGACTAGCCCGGTTTTCTTGGCGAGTTGCGCCATAGAGAACGCCTCGAAGCCAACCTCAAGGAAGTACGTTTCGGCGGCCGTCAGGACGGCTTGCCGGCGTAGCGCCTTTTGTTCATTGCTTCTTGCTCTTTGATTAATTGCAACGACTGAAGGCACAGGTGTCTTCCTTTGAGTTTCATGTGATGGCTCGTTTCGGTTGGTTATCCGTCGTTGAGCTATAAATGACCAGTGGTTATTTATATAACTGACTGGTGGTCATTACAATGCTTTTTTTCACGGGCCACTCAACAACCGATATGGCTTAAGCTTGCTGGCGTCAACCTGGCAACAGATTGTCTTGGCAAGACAGACAGGCCAGCGAGTCCATGCGATCGCGCTTTCTAGTCTAGAAAAGCGCTTAGCCCGGAGGTTCGGATTACTGGACGCGCCTCTAATGGCTTTAAACTAGTTTAAAAACGCCCGATGCCCTGGTTGCAGCGACCCGAGACGCGTGGGCATCGCTTTTGCGACGGCAATCTTTTCCTTTGTTTGGTTTGATGAGGCGTTCAGAACCCATCCTTCATCGCCAATAAACGTGTTGTCTTGGAATCAATAGGTGTCTTTAGGGCTGGACTCGTTTGAACGCAATGTTAAAAAATGTCCAAGTCATGGGGATAACCCGCGCCAATCGTTGCGTCTTTGGCAATGACGCTGTTAGGGGGCTTAGTTCAGAGGAACAAGGATTGCGGGACATAAGCCTCGGACAGCATTAGAGACATAGAGGCCCTCGGCTTTGGACAGATCTTGAACGCTCAGAACCCGCTCTTTTGCTGCGCCGAGTGCCAGGAGGTGTTCTCGATAAACGCCGGGCAATAAGCCGGAGGGTAGCGCGGGCGTATACAAAACGCCCTGTATCTTGAGGTATAGGTTGAAGATGGTGGTTTCAGTGATCTCGTTGTCTTCATTGAATAAAATCACATCGTCGATATCGAGTCGCGCGCCGCGATTTTGATCATAGAGGGTTCTTTGAGTTGTTTTGGTTCGTAGGCGAAAATCTTCGCGCTGGATTGGCGCATCCGCCAGGCCTAAGCGGAACACCGTTTTGATGGGTGGGAAATCATTTGATTCGAGGCTTAGCCTGCCCGAGCGATCAGCCAGTAATCGCAATTTTCTTTTTTCAGTGGCTGAAAAGCGCTGAACAAGTTCCTTCGCCTGGGTCGGGTTAAGAGGGTAGGCATGGGTGTTTGCTGCGTCAATGAGCCGGTTAATATGACGGTCCAACAGCACAACACCGTCTCTGGGATCATATTTCATTGTTTCAAGCAGCATCGGGCTGACGCCGTTGAGGAGCTTCGATTTATCGAGCGACTCTTGCCATTCTGAGAGGGGTGCTGAATCCCAAACAATGCCACCGCCGATACCATAGCTTGCCGAACGGGTATCGGTGTCCAGGACGAGGGTCCGAATTGCGACACTAAACCGCATTGAACGATTTGGTTTGAGAACGCCAATGCAACCGGTATAAATACCTCTTGCGTCATCTTCTAGCGCGTTGATGATCTCCATGGTGCGCTTTTTGGGCGCGCCGGTGATCGAGGCACAAGGGAACAAGGTGGATAAAATATCAGAGAACCGGGCTTCTGTTTTTCCGCTAACGCTGGAGGTTTGTTGCCAGACGGTAGGCAAGCTTTCAATGGCGAATAAGTTATCGGCTGTGATCGTGCCAGGCTGACAAATTCTGCCAAGATCGTTTCGGATCATGTCGACGATCATAATATTTTCAGAGCGATCTTTCTCTGAGTTTTCTAACGCATGCTTATTCGCAAGATCTTCCTCGGCATTAGACGCTCTGGGCGCGGTTCCTTTCATAGGCTGGGTTGTGATTTGATCTCCATCCAAACAGAAAAACAATTCGGGCGATACCGAGGCAATCGCGAGATCGTTTAAATGCAGAAAGGCAGCATAGGCAGTGGGTTGCGCATCATATAGGGTCGCGAACAGATCAAGTGGTTCGCCCTCGTAGGTGCCTTGAAGGGTGTGGGTTAAATTAACCTGATAGCTCTCTCCATGGGCCAGCAGCGTTTTTATTGCCTGTATTTTGCTTGTGTATTGCTCGCAAGACATAACGGGGCGAAGCCAAACGGCGCTTGGCTTGTTTGATGGCAGCGTCGTCAGGCGCTGGCAGGACTTGAAGATGCCAAAGACGGCTAAGGGCCGCTTGCTGGGATGCACCGCTAAGCTTGTGTCCAAGGCCGATGCCGCCTCATAAGCGACATATCCAACGCATTGGTAGCCTTGCTGGGTTGCCGTTTCGACTTGATCTAGAACGGACCGGACTTCCTCAGCCTTGGTTGCGATCAAGACAGCCAGGGGGTTGTCAAAAAACTCCCAACCGGTATTCGCTTGATCTCTGATAAAACATTGCATGCGTCTGCCTACGTTTCACAATTTCAGTTCTGCTGGGTCCTGGGCCGATTAGCCGTCCGATGTGCAGCGGTATGATAAACAATAATCTGAGATCCCAGTAGCGGTGCCCGCTGAGTTGATTCATTCCTTTTAAAAAGCACGGGGTATTACGGGAACTGCGTATCGTTTCTTGAAGCACGGGGTATTACGGGAACTGCGTCGATTATCGATAGGCCAGAAAAGGACTTACCCATTGGGGTTTAAGCGTATTGGCGATTTTGTTCATGAAAACGAGCTGGATTTGAACTCGCAAGTCGCTGGGTATTGGTAAACAAAAGTGGGCTACAGCGTCATCCATAATCGCGTCTTGTGATTCAATTGAAAGCGCGGTGCTAACAGCCTACGCTAACAGCTAAATGAAGGGGATTGTCGCTTATGAGGCACGCGACTATTGCAGTGAGTTCAATCACAACTGGCATGCTTTCAAGGTCTCAAACCGTTATTTTGAAAAAGCAGGTCACGTCTGTCTTTTAAAGTTGGCGTCCGCCAATGCCGCCACGACCCTCATCGAACCCTCAGCAATTTATTCAGCAAGCACCCGTGCTGCAAGTCCAACGCGTTTTAGAAACCGTGCATTTTTATCAAGATGTCCTAGGGTTTCACTGTGACTACCGAACAGAAACCTATGGGGTGGTTTGGCGAGACAATGCCGCCCTACATTTCACACAAGGTGCGTCGACGCAGCATGGCGTAAAACACTTTTTCTGGTTGATCGATGTAAATGCGTATTACAGCGAGGTGGTTAAGAAAAACGTCAAGATCACCCACGAGATCGGCGACAGAGATTACGGGATCCGTGACTTTGGGCTTGCTGATAATAATGGCTTTATCCTGATTTTTGGTCAGGATGTTGATTGAGCTCGAAGCGAGATGGGTGCTGTAAAGATGCGCCTCGGCTTGATTGAAGTGCCCAAAATAATGGCTCGTCTGCGCCCCGTTTAGGGAGACCCTAACCAATGGGGATATTGGCAGTTTCCTCAGACTTGCTGACCGCCCATGATCAGCGGTTGAGGATTAGGTCCCGTAAGCCAGTGCTCGAGAGTATTTCAATCCAGTAGCCATCTGGATCCTTGATAAAGGCGAGGCCCTTCATGCTGCCATCATCCGGGCGTTTGACGAAGTCAACGCCGAGGGTGTCGAATCGCTCGCAGGCTTTGTAAACAT
This sequence comes from Pseudomonadales bacterium, assembly GCA_017854255.1. GTDB lineage: Bacteria > Pseudomonadota > Gammaproteobacteria > Pseudomonadales > Azotimanducaceae > UBA9926. The sequence continues at coordinate 24,763 of JAFMIA010000023.1, read as the reverse complement.
CGGGTACAGAAATACCGATGTGGCCGAATCCTCGGGGTTCGTCATTACCGTTGTGGTAGCGGGCGGTGTCATCTGCTTCGGTTCCCCAGTTGTGGGTGAGCTCGAGCAACCCGGTCTGGTCAAAAATCCATTTTGCCCGCTCGGCCGGATCGGTTGGAATCGAACTGCTTGGATAACCCATAAAATACAGAGTGAACGACATCTCAGGGAAGTCGAACTGATCCAGCAATGTCATGCCCAGCACGTCTTGATAAAAGGCGAGAGATTGCTTTGGATCGGTGATCCGCAGCATGGTTTGGTTCAGGATGAAATCGCTTGTTGGGTTCATTAAAGGGATGCTCCGATATAGGGTTTTTAAATGGCGATTGTGACCGCTAAAGCCGCATTAGAGCCATCCTAACAACGACTTTAAACCGGCGCGACGCGCGCCAGCTTCGGCGATCTGGGCTCTGGTAGCGATTCGTAAAGAAGGTTTTTGAGTTCTTGCTGCGTCTCGCGGTGCTTAGGGTGATCCCAAAGGTTTGCGATCTGATCTGGGTCGTCATTTAAGTTATAGAGCTCGCCCTCGCTGCCATCATATAGATGGCTCGGCTCATAGCAGGTGATCAGCCAGCCATCCTTGTGACACAGGCTCTTAAGGTGCATATCGATTGGGCCATGTTCTGAATCCCATTCTGTGAGCTGGAACTGCCGGTCCTGCGCGTTGGCCTCATCGTTGGTTGTCGGCATCGAGGCGCCCTCGCAATAATCGGGTGGGGCGATACCTGCGATCTGGCAAAAGGTTTTGGCCAGGTCGACGTGCCCGACAGGCGCTTGGATCGTTGCGGGGGTGAGATTAGCCTTTTTAGCGGGCTGCCAAATCATTGGCAAACGCATGAGGGCATCAACATGATAGGGGCCCTTAAACATCAAGCCGAAATCACCCTGTAATTCGCCGTGGTCGGTGGTAAAGAAAATATCGGTTTGATCGATCAGGTTGTTCGTGGTTAACCAGGCGACAACCCGGCCCACTGCATCATCAATAAGCTCGTTTTCAATGTGGGTATAAGCGTTGATTTCCCGGATCTGGTCTGGGGTTAGACTTGCCGGAACAAAATCCCTTGGCGATTCAAGGTTGCTCCAGATCGTGCCCTCATAATAGCCTCGCCAATGCTTTGGCTTTTGATCGAGCAAGGCCAATCGCGCCTCGTGGGTGTCTCGGTAGAGTCTCGGCAAGGGCATGTCTCGCCAATCATGGCGATACAGTTCGCTCCTTGGAATGTCCCAAGGATGGTGCGGGTCTGGAAAACTCATCCAACAAAAGAACGGATTTTGATTCAACCCCGATAGCCAGTTGATGGTTCGGTCGGCGACCCAATGGGTGTGGTACAGCTCGGTCGGCACGTCCATAGGCCAGACTTGCAGGGCGCCGGTTTCCCCGCGGCTCGCGGTATTTTGACCTCGGTTGGTCACCATAGGGTAGAACTGATCCTTGTCGGTTTGATGCGATTGCATCCAAGCGTCGTAGTGAGAATGGCCTTCAAAAAAATGATTGGCCAGTTCCATATGATCGAATCCCCGATGCGGGCCGGTGCTGCCGAGCGCTGCCATCCGATTTTCGAAAAAATTTTCAGGCGCGCCAAGCCAGGGTTCAAAGTGCGCTTTACCCAGCAGGCCCGTTTGGTAGCCGTGTGCTTGCAAATGATGCGCGATGGTGGGCTCGTCTTCAGGCAGACAGACCCCGTTCATCCAAACGCCATGGGATGCGACATGTTGCCCGGTCATGATGGTTGCGCGAGCCGGCATGCACACCACGTTTTGGTTGTGCGCGCGTTGGTAGTTAATGCCGTTGTTGGCCAATTGATCAATATTGGGGGTTCGTGCGATGGTGCCGCCATTGCAGCCAAGCGCATCGAAGCGCATTTGATCTGTCGTGATGAATAAAATATTGCGCGGGGTTACGGGCATAAAAATCCTTGGCTTCAAGTGTTTTGAATGTGGGCTGACATGGGTCAGGGTTTGCCGCGCCAAACAAGGGCTTGATGCGCTCTGTCGCACCTGGCCCCGGGGCACCTTGCGCCAGGTGGTTCTTTCGGGCTGATGCAAAATCGCCTCGGTGCGTTGATCCTGACTTGATCAGTGCGGTGATTGACTCGGCGTCCCAATCACGCTTGCTTGGATAAGGATCTCAGTGGCGATCAAAAGAGTCAAACCCGACGATTGGGCACTGCTTGGGCTGATCCGGCGCGCGGGCATCAATCGCCTTTAAATTAGCCCGCTGGCTTAACGGCGTGGCTGCTTTTGTAACGCGCGGTGACGGTATTAATCAAGCCCTGTACGGTTCATTTTAAGCCTGAATGTGATTACATAAGGGCTCATTCTACCGACATTTAAAGGAGTTGCCGCAATGCACAATTTGGACGGTAAAGTAGCACTTGTAACCGGTGGCACGCGCGGTATTGGCCGAGGGATCGCCGAGGCTTTTCTGTCAGCAGGGGCATCGGTTGCCATTAATGGTCGGTCGGCGGAAAAGGGTGCGGCAACGATTCGAGAATGGTCTGCCGGGGATCGCGCCTTCTACATCGCTGGGGATGTAACCCAAAAGGAAGAAGTGGAAGCGATGGTTGATGCAACGCTTGCGCAGTTCGGCAGGATTGATATTTTGGTGAACAACGCCGGCGGCTCAACCGGTTTCGCGCCCATTCATGAACTCAGCGAAGCGGCCTGGCAAGAGGCCAGCGCATGGATTTTAGATTCCTGCTTTTGGGCCACCCGTCGCGTGCTACCCGATATGCTGCAACGCCAGTGGGGTCGGATTATCAACGTGTCCTCGGTCGAAGGCAGCCAGGCGAGCAAAAAAAATGTGTCGCACTACATTACCTTCAAGCATGCCATGAACGGATTTACCAAAGCGGCAGCATTTGAGTATGGTGATCAAGGCATTACCGTTAATGCCATCAGTCCTGGCGCGGTGGAGACCGATCTGATGATGGCTCAGGGACCCGCTGCCGCGGAATCAATGGGGCTGACGTATGAAGCCTTCAAGGATGGGTACGCCCAAGAGTCGGCCATTAAACGCCTTAACACGGTTGATGAGGTCGCCGGTCTTGCGTTGTTTTTGGTTGGCGAGCAGGCTGGCGGGATCACGGGCGCGATCCTGCCGGTTGATGGGGGTACCGGGCTGTAGCAACTAGTTGAGCGGTTCTAACTAGACGCCGTCATGATCGTCAAAGCGATGGTGAGAACGATATTGGCTGCATGGCCTGTTTTGGCTAAGGCCGTTACCGGCGGTCGACTTGCATCAGACGCCGTAATTCTCAATTTCTGAAACCCAGCCTCAGCGCGCTTTCTGGATTGCCTTTTTGCCTTGATTAATCAGCCTGGATGCGGAGGTTGCATAAAATCGGATGAGTCCGGCTTGCGATGCGATCTAATTTAAAACATGCTCAAGATAGGCTTATCCGTCGAACAAAGGAGCAACCCATGATTTCAATTCCAGCCTTACCCAGCGGTTTTTCCAATGCCCTGCTCACGGAGATTTTGCAGGAACACGGTTGCTTGCCAAGCATCGGCGCGGTTAGTGGTCTTACGCAATCGTTGATCGGTGATGGCACCGGAATGATGGCCGAGCTGGCCAAGTTGAACCTGACCTATCGCGGTGATCAAGGCGCCGCGCCAGCAACGCTCATCGCAAAGTTCTCCTCTCAAAATCCGGTCAACCGTGACATGGCGATGAATTATAATCTCTACGAGCGCGAAGCCCGGTTTTTTGGTGAGCTGAGTCCAAAAGCAGGCATTAAAACCCCCGCGATTTATTTCGTTGGGTTTTCAGGCGATCAGTTTTTGATCCTCATGGAAGACTTGTCCGATTATGCTGTGGGGAGCCAAGTGATTGGCGCGGATTTACATCAGAGCGAATTGGCGATCGATGAATTGGTGAAGCTGCATGGCGCATTTTGGGGGCGCGTGAGCGGGTTAGATTGGGTGCCCTCGGTTGCAGGCAGCTATCATGCCGACAACATGGTGCAGTTTTCGGCAATCGGCGCGCCTGCGACGATAGAGCGTTTTTCGGATTACCTTACGCCCGACTACAGCAAGCACTTGAATGCGCTATTAGCGGCCATTCCGGCGCTTCAAAACAGGATGAGCCAAGGGCCTGTCACCTTTTGTCATGGTGATTTTCGAATGGAGAATTTGCTCTATGGCACCGATGCCGCGCATGCCCAGGTAATGGTGATCGATTTTCAGGGCCCGCTCAAAGCCATTGGCATGAATGATGTGGCGTTGTTTTTAGGACAAAGCACCCAAACGGCTGTTCGGCAGGCCCATGAACGGGCATTGATTCAGCGCTATGTTGAAGGCTTGCAAAACCTCGGTATTCCGGCGCTTTCGTTTGATACATCATTCGAAAGCTACCGGTTGAGCGTCCTGTATAACTGGATTTACGTGACGGTGGTCGCGGGCACGCTGGATGTCAGCAATCCCACTGCCTACGCTTGGATGGCCCAAATGGTGGCGCGTCAATCAGCAGCATCAGATGATCTTGGGTGCTTTGACCTGCTCAAATCGATTATGGCTTGATGGGTGGGGTGAGTCGCCCAAAACAATAAAGATCAGTGAATCAATCTCGATGGCTTTAGTCCGCGTTATAATGAAGGGGCACGAAAAACGTTGGACTTTCGGCGCACGAAGGATTCGCGGCATAAGATTAACAATGGATGAATAGATTCCATGCTGAACGCAGCGAACCGCGAGAAATCAGACTAAAAATCTAACAGCAGTCCTGCCGCGAAACGCGGCAGGCGATGCACACCAAACAGTATTTACGTTACCGAAAAGGAAATCTCATGTTGCAGGTTACGAAGGCCGAGGACGTTATCGATCACGGATTGTCGCTGGGTGCCGATTTTGCGGAACTCTTTGTTGAACGCAGTTTAACCAATGCCATTAGCACCCTCAGTAGCCAGGTTCAGTCCGTTGAGTCTGGCATCGATTTCGGAATAGGCGTGCGCTTGGTGTTTGGTAGCAAGGTTCTGTATGGCTACACCAATAAAACAGAAGCCGAGGAGCTTAAGCGAATTATGGGTGAGCTCGCGGCCATGGATCTGCGAGACCCGAGAGTCTCACTGCAGGCCTTCGATTATTCGGCGCCGGTTGAGCATCACCCCGCCCATCGAATCTTATCAGCCGATGCGGATGTCGACAGCAAGGTGGCGTATCTGATGGCGGCAGATGCAGCAGCCCGGGCCAGCAGTAACCTCATTTCCCAAACCCGGGGCGCTTGCCGGCAGAAAGAGCAACGTATCGAGATCTTTAACAGCGAAGGCTTGCACACAACAGATGCCCGAAACTATGTCCGGGCGACGCTCACCGCGATTGCCTCGGACGGTCAGGATCAGGCGACGGGTATGTGGAGTGATGGTGGCCTTTTGGGCTGGGAAATTAAAGAGCAGGTTGATCCTAAGAAAACCGGTGACGAAGCTGCGCGCCAGGCGCTGGTTAACTTGGGCGCGAAAGCGTGTCCGTCTGGACGGATGCCCGTCGTGATCGGCAATGGTTTCGGTGGGGTGATCTTTCATGAGGCTTGCGGTCATTTGCTAGAGACGACCTCGGTTGCCAAAAAAGCATCCGTCTTTCACGACAAGATGGGGGAGATGATTGCCAATGAAGCGGTCAGTGCTGTTGACGATGGCACGATGGCCAATGAATGGGGCTCGATCAACATCGACGATGAAGGTATGCAGACACAGAACACCCAGCTCATCAAAGACGGCCGTTTAACCAGCTTTCTCGTGGATCGATTGGGGGCAGAACAAACGGGTTTTGAGCGCACGGGTTCAGGAAGGCGAGAATCCTATAAATATGCCCCGGCATCGAGAATGCGCAATACTTTCATTGAAGCTGGGGACGCCGAGTTCGACGACATGATTAGCTCGATCGATCGGGGGATTTACGCGGCTCAAATGGGTGGTGGTTCTGTGCAACCTGGTACCGGTGAATTTAACTTTGCTGTCACCGAAGGTTATTACATCGAAAATGGGAAGATCCAATATCCGGTTAAGGCGGCCACGTTGATCAGTACCGGGCCTGCCGTCCTCAAAGAAATTTCTATGGTCGGAAAGGATTTTTCGTTAGCTTGCGGGATGTGCGGGTCGGTGTCGGGCGCCGTGCCGACCTCGGTGGGTCAAGCGACGTTGAAGGTGGATGAAATCCTGGTCGGAGGTCAGGCCTGATGAGCATTGTCAGTCAAGCAGAACAAATCCTCGATCGGGTTCGGGCCGCCGGCGCTGAAGGGGATCTCATCATCGATCAAGGTGAGGCCCTGTCGCTGAAGGCAAAGGATGGTGCGCTAGAGGAGCACAAAGTCACGTCAAGTCAGGTCTTTGGCCTCCGCGTTATTAAAGATAACCGCGTTGGCACCGCCTACAGTGAAGCGGCTGATGGCGAATCGCTTGTGGCGCTGGTCGATCAGGCCCTACTCAATGCCAGTTATGCCGCGGTTGAAGCGCATGAGAAAATCCTCGCCAACGCGCTAAAGCTTGAAACCCAAGATGCGCAATTGAGCCCAATTGATCAGGCCACGGTTGCTGAAAAAATCGAGCTTGCTCTGACCATTGAGGCAAGGCTCGCGGCAAAGCCGATGGTCAAGAACGTGCCCTATAACGGGGTTCAGGATTCGGTTGGTGAGCGCCGGGTTTACTCAACCACGGGTCTCGAGGCCCGATCAAAAGCACGAATGATGCACTGCTATGCTTATGCGCTCATCGAGTCTGGGGATAAGAACGCGATGGAAGGCATTGGCCAGGCGGCGCGGCGATTTGTTGAGTTGGATCCGGATCGCTTGGTGGACCAAGCCTATCAAAACACCTTCGACATCTTACAGGGCGCGGCGATTCCCAGCGGCAAGTACGACGTCATTTTCGATGAAGAAATTCTGCCCTCTTTGTTCAACGTGTTCTCAATGATGTTCTCTGGCAAATCAGCGAAAGATGGCGTAAATCCGATGCGGGATAAGCTCGGTGAAGAGATTGCGGGTTCCAAACTCACGGTTCGGGATCTGCCGCTTGATACCGATGGATTTGGTTATGCTTTGTTTGACGATGAAGGCACGCCCGCACAGGCCTTGTGTCTGATCAAAGAAGGGGCCTTGTCATCGCTTATTCACAACAGCATGACGGCGTCTTATTTTAATTCGGTGTCAACAGGGCATGGTACCCGCGGCCCAAGGTCAACGCTGGGCGTGGGCTTGCATCAGCTTGAAATCGATGCGGGTACGGCGGATGACGCTGCATTGCACGCGGGCGCGTATCTTGTCGTGACGGATTTAACGGGATTGCATTCGGGGGCGAACCCCATCTCCGGCGAATTCAGTTTTGGGGCATCCGGCTATCTGTGTCGCGATGGCGTGCGGGTGCAACCGGTTCGCGGCATTACCGTTGCGGGCAATTTCTATGAATTGCTCAAGCGGATTGCGTTGATCGGCAGCGAGCAGCATTGGAACTGGGCGCGTTCCGCTAAAATGCCCAGCATTCGTTTTGCCGATCTATCTGTCTCGGGTTAGTTGGCTGCCGCCTGGATTGCTGGCAGGGTTTGCTCAAACCAGGCAGCCGTTTGCTTGATGATGCGATCGCCGTAGTCCTTTGTCGGATCAAACGCGTTAAAGATGTGATCGGCGCCCTGCAGAATACGATACTCAAGCTGAGCGCCGCCGGCTTGCCTCAAAATGTCGGGATCGTGTTGCGGCACAGAGTCTTCTGAGCCGCGCAAAGACAAGAGCGCGCCGCGGTACTGAGGCAGACCGCGCGTGGGATCAAAGCCGATCATGCCGAGGATATGCGCTCGAGTGATCAAAAGGGTCGTCCAGTCCTGTAGTGCCCCTTCACCGGTTTCTAAGGCTTGCCGAAAAGGCGCGGCGGGTTGGCCGATAAACAGTTCATTCGGATTGAGAATGCTCGACCAAAGCACGAGGGATTGATACTGCGCGGGCTTTTGACTGATCAGCTCCATCGCGGTGGCGCCGCCGTAGCTAAAGCCGAGCAGGCCGATGGGTAGCAGGCCGTAATGCTCGATCGCCCAATCAACCCCGGCTTGGGCATCCTGGACCCGGCTGACAAAGGTGCTGGTCAGACGATAGTTGGTGGCCTCGCGCTCACTTTCTCCCCGAATGTTCATTCGCAGCGAGGCAATGTTCCGTTCAGCAAGCGCTTTAGCTTGGCGTTTAAACAGATCCCCGACTTCATCTTTCTGACCTGACCAGCCATGAATCATGATGACCATACCGCGGGCGCTCGACTTCGTAGCGGGCAGGGTTAAGGTCGCGTCGGCGCCAGAAGATAACGTTAGCGAGCGCTCACTGGGCGTGGACTCAGCGTTTGCAGTACCGGCCCATAAAATTAAAAGACAGATCTTGAGTAGACGCCCGGGGACGCGCGGGTTGTGCGCGCGGGGGATACAGTTTTTCATAGCGCTCTTCTTTGCGATTGAGCGTGAATTAAAGCAGAACCCTTAATTGATGCGAACTCTTTTTAAGGCCCCGAAACCCGTAGGCACCCGCTCATCTGGCAAACGATAATGATTTCCATTATGTTTTAGACTGGGCGCTGGGATAGCCGCGTTCCTGGGTCAGCGCGGGTTGATCGTGACGTGCGGCCCGCTTGATTTTGACCGCGGACTGGCGGGCATTGATGCGAATGCGGCGCTTGTTCCGCCTTAGAGCGCGGCCTTGTTGCCCAAAGTAGCAGCGTTGGCGGCCAACATCGGTTATCCGGTGATTTTGGGGCTAAACGATTCGACTTGACTGCGCGTTTAAAAAAAAGGGCGAGGCACTTTGGACATAAGCGGTCAGCAAAGGAGAAATACACGTGTTTGAAGGTCAGTATGTGCTTTGGGGAGGCGAACACAGTTTGTTCACACGCAAGTTGCAGGCAATGCTGAATTATTTGGGCGTGTCGTACGCCTTCAAATTAAAGTCTGAGGCGTCGCAAGCAGCGGTCGAGGCGCGGCTAGGCACCCATTTTATACCGGGACTTGAAACCCCAGAGGGCTGGTTCCTGCACGATACGACGCCAATTGGCCTGATGCTCAATCATAAATATCCAGATCGACCACTGCTGCCTAAGACACCGGTGCAAAAAATTGCAGCGCATTTGCTCGAAGATTGGGCGGATGAGTGGTTTGGCCGCTATGCAATTAACAGTCGATGGTGCTATCCCGACAATGTGGCGGCAATTGCCGAGGGCTTTTATGCCAATCGCCACGGACGATTTCAGGGTGAAGGACTGAGTCCGGACGAGCAGCAGGCGGCCGCGGTTTTGATTCAAACGATTCGCGATAACTTTGGCTTACGGGCTTGCGGCAATCGAGGCTGCGGACCAGATCAATCGGCTCAGGTGCGGGCGGATTTTGATATCCTCATGCAATATGCGGCAGCGCATTTTAGCGAGCAGCCTTATCTGTTGGGCGACTGCGCGAGCTTGGGGGATTTCACTTTCGCCGGACTGTTTAAAGCGCACATCGCATCTGATCCCGAACCCCGGAGTTGGATCGAGGCGAGTGCGCCGAGCCTGCTGCCGCGCATGACCCAAATCTTTGAGGCAGAATCGAGCGGGGGAGGATACGGCCCTGGGGACGTGCTCCCGGAAACCCTCACGCCGTTTTTTCATCACATGCGCGACACCCACCATGAATTTTTGAAGACGTCTCGCTTGGCCTTGGCCGAGGGCGAAAAATGGTGCGCGCTGGATCTGGGTGATGGCCCAGTGCCGATGCGGGCGCTCAAATACTGTGAAGTCTCTCGGCGTCATATCCGGACTGAGATCCTTGGCTTATCCAATTCAGACCGGGCCGCGGTCGAGAATGTGCTGGGGCCCTTAGGGGTCCTCGACGCGTATTTGCTGCCGCCTTTATCGGCCGAACCCGCCGCGTAATGAACACCGAAAACCCAATGGAGGTACTGTTAAATGTTGACCCTACACTTTGCACCCAACTCCCGAGCCGGGCGAATTCTCTGGTTGCTTGAAGAGCTGGCACTACCTTATGAGCTCAACCGAATGGATTTTCATCCAAAAGATCTGAAGTCCGACGCGCACCGAGCGCGACATCCCCTGGGTCGAGTCCCGGTTCTTGATGATGGTGACATCAGTATTTTTGAGTCTGGCGCCATCGTTGAATACATCCTTGAGCGCCACAAAAACGGCGGATTGAAACCCGACGTTGCCTCGCCCTTGTTTCCGGAATACTTACAGTGGTTTCACTACTGCGAAGGGATGGTGATGCCGCCGATTAACACGATCGTGGTCCAAACCATCTTGCTGCCACCGGACCGCCGAGACGAAAAAGTGCTAGGCCAAGCTCAGCGCCTGCTGACCAAAGCCTTAGAACCTGTGAATGATGCGCTGGCGGGACGTGACTACCTGATCGGCGATTTCTCGGGTGCGGACATTATGTTGGGTCATGCCTGCTTTATGAGTCAGCGGTCGGGATGCGTCACCGATGAGATGACGCACCTCTTGGCGTATATCGCCCGGATTGCCGCAAGGCCAGCCTTTGATAAGGCCATTAACGCATAAGCCGCGCGCGTTGGGCGCGGCACTAAAAGCTGGGAAAACCCTTGGCGCAACTGCAGGGTCTTAATCCGGGACCGGTGCACGTTTAAATCGATGTCGGGCCTTGATAGGGCGAGGCCCAAGGAGAAAACAATGACGCAATCACAATCCATGGCAATCGATGTCTTCTGGTCGTTTCGCAGTCCGTGGTCTTATTTGGCGACGAGGCGCTTGCGCGATTGGGAGGCGCAGTACGATCTTATTGTGAATTTTCGGCCGGTCTATCCGATTGCCGTGCGCTCGCCTGAGTTTTTTCACAGTGTACAGCCGCAGTGGTTCTCCTATTTTATGACCGATGTTTTTCGGGTTGCAGAATTTCTAGCATTACCCTTTGTTTGGCCGCGCCCCGACCCGGTCGTACAAATTGTTGATGAACACGGGCGCCGGCAGACGGGCGAGGTTCAGCCTTATATTGACCGGTTAACCCGCCTGGGCGCCCTGGCGGAAGAATTAGGGGCGGGCCTGGCCTTTGCCGATGAAGTTTCAGCGCTCATCTGGGGCGGGACGACCGGTTGGGATCAGGGCGAACACCTTGCGCAGGCGGCGCATCGAGCAGGCCTTGATCTTGCGGGTATGGATCAACGCATTATCCATGAGGCAGATCGCTTGGATGCGGTGATTGCTGCCAATCAAGTGGCGCATGAACAGGCTGGGCACTGGGGCGTGCCGACCTGTGTTTATCAAGGTGCGCCATTTTTCGGTCAGGATCGCTTGGATGTCTTGCTTTGGACACTCCAAAAAGAGGGCTTACGGTCGCGATAGGTGGCCGCGAAACCCGAATGGCTAGTAAGAATGGGCAGCCAATAGACGGCGAATAACCTTTATTCCGTTAAGTCACCAAGATGGTTCTGTTCGGTGCGCTCGGGTAATGTATCCGAGGCGGTGCCCCGTATTGGGTCGCCAAACGGAGCTCTGGCCGAAAGCATTTCGGAAGCCTATTATGCGCTTTGTATCGCACGGACCTTGCCATCCGTTGTTGCCTTACCCGGTTCAATTTGATGACAGCGATATCGTATTGAAGGGCCGATCGCTGGGGTTAGGGCAGGCCGCGGCATCCCATTTTTAAGGAATTCTTATGCACGATATTATGATTCGCGGTGGTTTGGTTTATGACGGTTTGGACCCAGTGCCGCAGCAGCTCGACATCGCCATCAAGGATGGCCTGATTCAGGCGATGGCGGCGAACCTGACCGCTGACGCGAAAGTGGTGATCTCCGCGGATGGCGCAATTGTGGCTCCGGCCTGGGTCGATATTCATACGCATTATGATGGGCAGGTGACTTGGGATAGTGAGATGAACCCATCGGCGAGCCATGGCGTTGGCACGATCGTGATGGGCAACTGTGGCGTGGGATTTGCACCGGTGCCCAAGGGCGGCGAGCAGGATTTGATTGATTTGATGGAAGGCGTTGAGGACATTCCCGGCAGCGCGCTGCATGAAGGGATGCCATGGGGCGCATGGGAAACCTATGGCGAATATTTGGATTTGTTGGAGACTAAAACCTACGCCCTGGACATCTCTTCCTTAATCGCGCATGGCGCCGTTCGTAATTTTGTAATGGGCGCCCGAGGGCGCGCCAATGAAGCCGCAACACAAGATGATTTGAATGCAATGTCCGACATTGTCGAGCAGGCGCTGCGCGATGGTGCGGTTGGATTCTCAACCTCAAGAATTTTGGGGCATCGATCGATTACCGGTGATCCAGTGCCGGGAACCTTTGCCAATGAAATTGAAGTCTTGGCGATTGCTCGCGCAATGAAACGCGCGGGGGCGGGCGTTTTTCAATTGATCCCTTCCAGCACGCTGGGTTCGGGTCGAGAAGGCTTTGAGGAGCACACGGCACTCTCGGACGAGATTGACCTCATCGCCAAGCTGAGTCGTGAAAGTGGTCGGGCCGCGACCTTTACGCTGTTTCAGGTGGATGATTGGCACGACCAATGGCAGCTCGCCCTCAAGCAGGTCAAAGACCATAACGCGGCAGGTGCCCAAATTTTCCCGCAGGTCGGCAGTCGGCCCACGGGCTTGGTCTTCAGTCTGAGCACCTATCATCCTTGGATGCTCAAACCCACTTACCTGAAGTTTAAGGACCTACCCCTCGCCGTGTTGCGGGAAAAGCTCAAGACCCCCGAGATTCGAGCAGCCCTGCTGACTGAGGCCAATGATACGCGCGGCGTTGCACCAGGCTCCATGACCTTTGGTATTGCCCACGCCGAACTTAATCATGCTCAGATTTTTGAATTAACGGGCAGTAGCAGCTACGAGCCTACCGCTGAAGAAGCCTTTGCGCATCGTGCGGCCGCGCAAGGACAAGAGCCGGCGGAGTACTTGCTGGATTATTTGCTGGCAACACCGGATGCCATGGCCATTATGTTTTTTACCAATTATTCCGAGTACAACTTGGATGCGGTGCGCGCGATGCAAATGGATGAGGTGACGGTGACCGGCTTGAGTGATGCTGGCGCGCACGTATCTTTGATTTTTGATGCGGTCAACCCGACCTACCAGCTGACCTATTGGGGGCGAGATCGCAGCCGAGGCGAGGTGCTGGAGCTGGGTCATTTGATTCACCGGGGAACCTATCGCAACGCACAGTTATTTGGGTTTACCGATCGCGGCCATCTTGCCCCAGGCAAGCGCGCCGACATCAATGTGATCGATTTTGAAGGCTTGCAGTTGGGGCCCCTAGAAGTCCGGCAAGACCTACCCGCTGGTGGTAAGCGGCTCATGCAAGGTGCGACGGGTTATTGGGCCACAATCATTAACGGCGTGGTCACGCGCCGGTTTGACAACGACACCGGGGCGCGACCGGGCCGATTGATTCGTGGCGGTACTGCCGGCGGGCAATAGGGCGCGCCGGTTAAAACCTGTTTGGGACATCTGTGCGTCGGATCACTTGGTAAGCTTCCTAATAAAAGGGATCGTAAATAACATGGGACAAGGCGGTTTTCCCATCGGGAAACCCTCAATACGGTTTTAGGAGAGGATGACATGAAGACCAGAACAAATTTGTTCAACCGGTTACAGCGCAATTTTTTAAAATGGTTGACCGGCGGTGTTTTCATTTTGGGCTACATTGGTAGTGTCTCGGCACAAGCTGAGTTGGATCCGGTTGAGCTTCTCTCTGACTTTGTCGGCGTTGATACGGTTAACCCGCCCGGTAACGAGGCCAATGCCGTCGCCTTTTACGCGCAGTACTTAGATCAACTGGGGATTGCCTATGAGACGGGTGAATCTGCGCCCGGTCGCGGCAACCTGTGGGCAAGACTCAAAGGTGGCGCAGCGCCCGGACTCATGCTGCTGCAGCACACCGATGTGGTCCCAGGTGATCCACGTTATTGGTTGTCGGACCCCTTGCAAGCAGAGATTCGGGAGGGTTATCTCTACGGTCGCGGTGTGGTCGATATGAAGGGCACCGGTATTGCGCAGTTTTTAGCCTTTGTGGCCATTGCCCAGTCTGGTGTCGCTCTGAATCGGGATCTGGTTTTTATGGCCAGTGCCGATGAAGAAGCCGGCGGATTTTTTGGTGTCGATTGGGTGATCAAGAACCACCCGGAAGCTTTCGATGGTGTTGGCTATCTGCTCAACGAGGGCGGCAGCGGACTGCTTCAGGAGGGCGAGAAAGTTTTCGCCATCGAGGTCACCCAGAAAGTGCCGGTCTGGCTCAAGATTGCAGCGGAAGGCGAGCCGGGTCATGGCTCTTACCCACGGACTGAGTCCTCTGTCACTAAGTTGCTCAAAGCACTCAATCAGCTTCAAAGCACGCCCTTTCCAATTCGGGTCATTCCGCCAGTTGATCGATACTTTAAAGGCTTAGCGGCAGGACTGTCTGGCCAGCAAATGATTGATTACCAGGACATCGCGGTCGCGGTGCAACGCCCTGACTTTGTTCGCGCGTTGCATTCATCTCACCCAGCGCTGCATGCGTTGCTTCGTGATACCTGTTCGATCACGATGTTAAAGGGGTCGAGTAAAATTAATGTGGTGCCGCCGGTCGCTGAAGCGGAGGTTGATTGTCGGATGCTGCCTGATCGCGCGGCGAGCGCCTTTGTCGAGGATTTTAAGGCGCGGGTTGCGGGCGAGGGACTCACGGTTGATCTGACGATGGCGTTTTCTCCCGCCATTTCGGATGCATCATCCAGTTTGATTGAAAGTATCCAAGAAACACTGAGCGCGCTGCATCCCGGCGCCCGATTCACCTTTTCGGTGGCCTCAGGCTTTACCGACAGCCACTTTACACGTGATCTCGGTATTCAGAGCTATGGGTTTTCACCGATGCTGTATCTAGACGGTGAGGCGCGCGGAGTGCACGGCAATAACGAGGCTGTGCATGTTGAACGGTATCGGCGCGCGGTGTCGGACTATCAAGCGGTGATCGAGGCGTTTGTTTTGCGTCCTGCGCAATAAGCGCGTGCTCGGGCCGCGCGGCAGATATCAGGATTCGAAGCAGGTTTGATAAGGCGCCGGCCCAGTGATGATTGATCTGGGGCTTATGAAACGCTTTGTGAGCGCCCGTAAGCGGCTTGTGCGGGTCGACAGGCTTTAATCAAAAGGGTCTTTGATGGGACAAAGCCTGCTTGACTTGAAATTCCCCAGTCAGCGCCTCCCAAAGCGTTCGACGGGTGACGCAGTGTAAAAAGTGAGTGCGCGCCGGGGGCAAAATGGTTGCCGCGCGGTCATCTTTCCAGCCCCGCGCGTTGATTCCTTGAACGTGATTACGTGTCGAGCACCAGATCGTCCTTCAGATATTTCCCGGCTACAAAATAGTGATAGGCCGCCCAAAGATTCACAAAGCAAAGGATGAGCAAGGCGTACCGCAAAGACTCATCACCATAGCTCGGCTGTAACAGATCAGACAAAATACCAACGACCTGAGGCCCCGCGCCCAGACCAATAATATTAAGAATGAACAGTAAAACCGCTGCGGCCACAGCGCGCATGCGCAGCGGCACCAAGCCTTGGGCTTGGGAGAAAGTGGTGGCTTGATAAAAATTACCAAGGAGTACCGGCATGATTAGAAATAGCAAACTGGCGGTCGCACTATTGCTCATATAAACCCCAACGGTTAAGGGTACGGCGAGCACAAGCGCAACAGAAACCACCCAGAGGTACCAGCGTTTATCCTTAGCGCCGTAGCGATCTGCTAAGTAGCCGCCCAGCGCAATCCCGATGCCGCCGGGAATGCCCAGAATTAGGCCAAGATAGGTTCCGATTTCGCCAGTCTGCATGCCATAGGAGCGCATTAAAAAGGAGGGCACCCAAGTCACGATGCCATACCCGACAAAGGCGGTGAGGCCGCCGCCGACCGCCATGTGCCGAAAGGAGCGCTTTTTCCAAAGATAGGTGAAGGTCTCTATGACGCCAGGTTGCTCAGCGCTGGCTTGCTTGCCTTCTGCCATGCCGCGCTCAGGTTCGCGCAGCGTCCAGCGGACGACGATGGCAAGCAATATGCCCGGGACGCCCACAACGAAAAAGGCAATCCGCCAACCAAAGAATTCGTTGATCCAGCCGCCTGCAATAAAGCCAAAGAGGATGCCCACCGGGATACCGAGCGCATAAATGCCGAGGGCGGTGGCTCTGTTTTCAGCCGGGAAATAGTCCGCAATCATCGAATGCGCGGGGGGCGAGCAGCCTGCCTCGCCAACGCCAACGCCGATCCTGGCAATGAGCAAATGCCAAAAGTTTTGGGCGAGGCCCGAGAGTGCGGTCATGACACTCCAGATGGTGAGCGCGCCAGCAATGATGTTGCGGCGGTTGCCGCGGTCTGCCAATCGGGCAATTGGGATGCCAAGGGTTGCGTAAAACAGCGCAAAGGCGAAGCCAGTGAGCATCCCAAGGGCGGTATCGGACAAGCCCAAATCCTGCTTAATCGGCTCGAGTAAGATCGATAATATCTGTCGATCAATGAAGTTGAAGGTATACACCACCACTAAAACGCCCAAAGCGTAATTTCGAACCTGTGGGCTGAAAACGGATAATTTAGTTTGGTCTAGCTCGCTCATCGATATTTCTTTTTCTGAATCAAGCCGTAGCATCGCTTGCCAGCTCATAGGATGCAAGGCGCGCAGGCGCTGGCGGAATGGCGCCGCCCTTGCACGATTGCACGATGCGGCATCACCAGTGCGGAGCGGAATTCTGCCCAAGTGCTGGCGGCCGGTAGGCGTGAGCACAGGATCTGATCGCGGTATCAAACATTGCCTTTTAATTGGGTCTCGATAGTATGATCGGCTGTGATAACCGATGAGAGTCAATGTATGGCGAATCAGAACCAAGCCGTTATTTTAGTAAAGCGTCCAGAGCGTGATGCCACGCCAGATTGTTTTGAAGTCCAATCCCAGGCTTTACAGCCGCTGGCAGCAGGCGAGGTTCGCGTGGCGGTTGAGTATGTCTCGGTCGACGCGGGCGCGCGAACCATGCTTTTGGGGGAAGGGTTTCATCGACAGGTGCCGTTAGGGGGCGTCGTTCTGGCCGGCGCGGTTGGCCGGATTGTTGAATCAAACGCGGAGGGCTGGGCAGTAGGGCAGGCTGTGCGCGGTCACTTAGGTGCTCAAACGATTGCAACCTTAAAACCAGATCTGCTCGAGAAGGTGGATGGCGACGTCGGGCCCTTGAGCCTGCACTTGGGTTTGCTGGGCGGTTCGACCGGGGTGACCGCTTGGATTGGCATGACCCATGTGGCGAAAGTGCAACCGGGTGACGTGTTTGTGGTGTCAGCGGCCGCCGGGGCCGTGGGTTGCGTTGCGGGACAAATTGCAAAGAAGGCCGGGGCTAGGGTGATCGGTATAGCCGGCGGCGATCGCAAAGGCGCTTATCTCACGAGTCAGTTGGGGTTCGATGCGGTCATCGATTACAAAAGCCAAGATGTCGCAAGCGAACTTAAGCGATTGGCGCCAGCTGGCGTCAATGTGTTTTTTGATAATGTGGGCGGCGCAATTCTGGATGCGGTCTTAGACAACTTAGCCTTGCGGGCACGGGTTGTGATCTGTGGTGCGGTGTCGCAGTACGATAATATGGGGCAGGTGCAGGGCCCGTCTCTCTACCTTCGTTTGGCAGAGCGGCAATCGGTGATGGAAGGGTTTGCTTACTTTCATTTTCCAGAGTCTATTCCCGACGCCAAAGCGGCTATCAGCCAGTGGATCAAAGAAGACTCGATCACACTGCCGGAGGAGATTTTACCGGGCATCGAAAGCTACCCGGAAGCCCTGGGCTTTATGTTCTCTGGCGGTAATTTGGGCAAGCTGATGGTTAAAATCTAAGATCGCTATCCGGCCGGTGAGATTGCGCGAATGCTTCGTTTCATGAGAGAAAAGCGTCGGGCAGCGCGATCGAAAGTGCTTGGATCGAAAGCGTGGGGATCGAAAGCGTGCGGATCGATTGTGTGCGAATGAAAAACCAAAGAGACAGGCCTTTTAGCCATTAACCGTTAAGGCGGATGCGCCCCATGTTGTACAGTATGCGTTGTAAAACCACGAACCCTTACCAATAGAGATGGCCAAATGATGAAGGTGCGTCAGAAGAGTAGCTGGGACGAAGCAGAAATTGCCGACTATTTGAAAAAGACCGTAATCCCCATGCGGATCGCTATTACCGATGGCGATTTCCCGACGATTTGCTCGCTGTGGTTTGATTATGATCCCGTGCAAGGCGTGCTCATTTGCGCAACCCACGCGCGCAGTCAAATCGCGCGGTTGATTGCGAAGAATCCGCGGTGTGCGTTTGAAATCGCCTCCAATACACCGCCGTATTGTGGTGTTCGAGGCAAGGCGATGATCGAGGTTGATGCGGCCGCCGCGGCGCAGAGCTTGCCGCGGCTCATCACGCGGTACATGGGCGACACGAACGCCGGGTTGGGCAAGTGGCTTATGAGCCGAGTGGATGAGGAACTGGAGCTTCGGCTCAAACCGGTTTGGATCTCGGCCTGGGATTATGGCCAGCGGATGGAGCCTGTGAAACCGGCCTAATGCTGTTTGATCGAGCGGGTCATAACGGCACGACCGGTTGGCGAATCCGATCGCTTCCTGCGCGCCCTTTCGAGGCGGCCTAAAGCTGCACTGTTAGCGCAGCTGGCACTCGACATCTGCACTGATGTGCTCGCTTGGATCGGGTCAAAATTGATCAAGGCCTTGGCGCAGCGGCTGCCGCAGGTTTAGCTTAACCGCGTCATCGTTAGGTGCTTGCGATTAACTGGCTAATGACGGCAGCAACCTGTTCCGGCGCGCGTTCTTGTACAAAGTGCCCGCCCCCTTTGATTTCGGTATGGGGCAGACCCTTGGTGCCTGGCACACGATCCTGAAAAATCTTATCGCCGCCTTTGGTGACCGGATCATCGTCCGCAAAGGCGCAGAGAAACGGCTTCTCAAAGGTCTCAAAAAACTGCCAGGCTGCTGCTTGTTGCGCCAGCGAAGCCGAAGCCGACGTTGTTGGCACATGGCTTGGCATAGCCCTGGGCCCCATTTTGTAGCTGGCGTCAGGAAAGGGCGCATCATAGGCCTTGGCAACATCGGATCGGCAGGGCGAGTAGTTGAACAGGCCCAATTGATTCATGAGGAAATTGACGGCCATAACGGGTGTCGAGGGACGCTCCATCATCATCTGCATCATCATGCCGACTGGGAGTTGCTCGGATTCCCAACAAAATTTTTGCCAATAAGCGAACTTCAATGCAGGGTCGCCACTGGGCATGCCACTGATCGCTTTTTGCATGGCCATCAGTGATGGCGTCGGGGCATCCGTTCGAAATTGTTGAATCTCTTGAAGGAGTTGCTCCGAAGTTGTTGGGTTGTAAGGCAGGCCAGTGTTCGAGATGACGACGCGCGCAAATCGGTCGGGATGATTGGCAACCAGACGAAGCCCGATCAGGCCGCCCCAGTCTTGTCCAAAAACCGTGATGTTGTTGAAATCGTTCTCCTCCAACCATTGGCCCATCCATTCAACTTGTCGCTCGTAGGAGTAGTCTTCGCGGGCTGCGGGCTTGTCTGACTTACCGTATCCCGGCAGGTCTGGCGCGATGACTCTTAAACCGCTTTGGGTTAAGTACGGCACCATCTTGCGATAAAGATAACTCCAGACGGGCTGCCCATGCAGGCACAACACAAGATCGCCGTCCCGTGCGCCTTCATCGAGATGATGAATGCGTAGCGCGCTACCATCATCGGTTGTGATTTGGGTGTAGTTCGGCTCGAACGGGTAGTCTTTCAAACCATCGAAACAGGTATCTGGGGTTCGGAGTATGCGCATGTTAGCCTTCTTCTAAGACGTGTTGATTGCTCGAAGCATAGCACTATTTTAATGATGAGCATTACTTTAAAAGCTGTGAAATTGAATGGGCAGTTTGGTTTTTGTGGTGAACGCGGCAGGCGCTGATTTTTTTGTAAGGGATCTTCCATTAAGTTGATTGAGCGCGGTGCTATCGGGCCGGCGCGAGTCGGTTGACCCTAAGGCAAAAACGACGGGCAATGACAACCTGATTGAATTACGATTTCAGAATGAACCATGATGGGGAGGAGATTGTATGACTGGGGTACTGGGCAGCTTGCAAGGCAAAACAGCGGTGATTACTGGGGGCGCATCGGGCATTGGTCTTGCAATGGCGCAACAATTTGGCAGCCAGGGCATGAACCTAGTGATTGCTGATGTTGAGCAAGGCGCATTGGAGATCGCC
Source organism: Pseudomonadales bacterium (assembly GCA_017854255.1). GTDB lineage: Bacteria > Pseudomonadota > Gammaproteobacteria > Pseudomonadales > Azotimanducaceae > UBA9926. The sequence continues at coordinate 4,521 of JAFMIA010000023.1, read as the reverse complement.
ATGGCGCAGTTGGAGGCGGAAGGGTTTTCTTGTTGTGCAATGCAATGTGATGTCTCGGATCAAAAAGCGGTTGAGGCCCTGGCGGATTTTTCTTATGACGCGTTTGGTGCGGTGCATGTCTTATGCAACAACGCAGGCGTTGTGCATCGTGATCTGGCTTGGGAAGCGTCGATTGAATCCTGGGAGTGGGTCCTGGGGGTTGATCTCTGGGGACCGATTTATGGCGTGCATGCCTTTGTGCCTCGTATGATTGCTTCCGGCGAGCCTGGCCATGTGGTGAATACGGCGTCAACGGCGGGTGTCGTCGCCTTTCCCGGTATTGCGTCTTACGATGTTGCAAAACAAGGTGTGGTGGCCTTATCCGAAGTGCTTCTGGCCGATGCGATGGCCGAAAAGTTGCCAATCCGGGTTTCGGTGCTGTGTCCTGGCGTGGTTCGAACCAAGATCGGCGTCAGCGAACGCAATCGACCGGGCGGCGTCAAAGGCGATGCCTTTGGTGAGGAAGGGCTCATCACAGCAACCGAAGCGATCGAGCCGGAGGCTGTTGCCCAAGCGGTGCTCCGGGCAATTAACGATGGAACCTTCTGGATAATGACCCATCCACGCTATGTGGACCTGGTCAAAACACGTGCCGAAGGCATGCTGACAGGGGCAATGCCGCCCATTCCTCATCCCATTTAGCCTGGGATGGGCTTGGAACGCTGCCTCGGTGCAACAGGTCTCGGGTATCAAACGTTGGGCAGTGCAGCAAAAGCTTGGATTGCGTCCTAATCGGCCGCTATGGCCGTATCACGTTTGGTGCAAGTGGTTAGGCGCGTCGATCAAGATCTGGCGCATGAGGCGGCATTTCGGCACAGTGCGCCAAATGCCTTATTTTTTGAACGCCTCAGCGAGCGCATCGGCCATTGCTGAGTTAAGGGGCGGTTTGCGGTCGTTTCCGCCCGCTTTCCCTGCGTGTTTATCCTGGCTTTTAGGATGGTTACCACGAGCGGGGCGCGCGTTTGGGGGGCTGCTCTCTTTGCGTTGTTGCGTTCTCGACGGTCCCTGACCGGGTTTATCCCGGGCAATATCCAAATTCTGGTTCTTGGCTTCGTCCTCAAGCCGCATGGTGAGACCGATGCGTTTGCGGTCAACGTCCACCTGCATGACTTTTACTTTTACCACGTCGCCGACCTTCACAATGGTTCGCGGGTCTTTCACAAACGTGTTCGACAAGGCTGAGATGTGCACCAGCCCATCTTGGTGGACGCCCACATCGACAAACGCGCCAAAATTGGCCACATTCGTTACAACGCCTTCTAAGATCATGTCGGGCTTTAAATGCCCGATGGTCTCGACACCATCGACAAAGGCCGCAGTCTTAAATTCGGGTCGGGGGTCTCGGCCAGGCTTTTCAAGTTCAGCAAAAATATCGTTGACGGTCACGAGACCGAAGGCGTCCGATATGAAATCGGTTGCTTTAAGGCCTTTTACAAAATGCGCGTCGCCCAGGATGTCTTTGATGGTGCGGGCACTCTTTTGAATAATGGTTTCAACCAAAGGATAGGTTTCAGGATGGACCCCTGATTGATCGAGTGGGTTATCGCCCCCTCGAATTCTCAGGAAGCCCGCCGCCTGTTCAAAGGCTTTTGGACCGAGCCGGGGCACGGCTAAGAGCGTTTTTCGGTTGGTGAAGGGCCCATTCTCGTCCCGGTAGGCCACGATATTCTCGGCCATGCTTTTAGTTAAACCCGATACCTGTGATAAAAGCGGCACGGAGGCCATATTCACATCAACGCCCACCGCATTGACGCAATCTTCCACCACCGCATCAAGTGATCGCGATAACTGAGCTTGACTGACATCGTGTTGGTATTGCCCGACACCGATGGCTTTGGGTTCGATCTTCACGAGTTCGGATAAAGGGTCTTGTAATCGGCGTGCGATCGAGACCGCGCCTCGAATCGAAACGTCCAGTTCGGGAAACTCATTGGCCGCCAATGCAGAGGCAGAATAAACCGAGGCGCCGGCTTCTGACACAACGAGTGGGGTCAATGCGAGCGCCGGATGTTTGCGGCCAAGTTCCTTGGCAAGTTTGTCGGTTTCACGAGAAGCAGTGCCGTTACCAATGCTCAGTAAGCGCACTTCGTGCTTCGCGCACAGAGCCGCCAAAGTGGCAATCGACTGATCCCACTGATTTTGTGGCGCATGGGGGTAGATGGTTGCGGTATCCACCAACTTCCCGGTTTCATCAACGACCGCGATCTTGGTGCCGGTCCGCATGCCGGGGTCGAGCCCAAGGGTAACTTTTGGGCCAGCTGGGGCCGCCAATAATAGGTCGGACAGGTTGGTCGCAAAGACTTTGATGGCTTCGAGCTCTGCGCGGCTTTTGAGCTGCATTTTGAGTTCGAGATCGAGGTGGATAAAAATTTTGACCTTCCAGGCCCAGCGCACGGTCTCCTGCAGGAAGGCGTCCCCCGGCCGGCCGAGGTTCTCGAGGTTAAATTTGCGCGCGATAAGGCCTTCGCAAGGATGGGTTTCAAAGTCCGCCTCATTCGCAATTTGTAGGCTGACTTGGAGGATGCCTTCGTTTCGGCCTCGGAACAGAGCGAGCGCTCGATGTGATGGAATTTTGCCGAGTGCCTCTGAATAATCGAAATAGTCAGAAAACTTTGCGCCGACTTGGGCTTTGCCTGGCGTAACGGTCGACTTGATGACGCCGTGGGTTGTCAGGTAATCGCGCAGTGCGGCCAGCAAATCAGCATCCTCTGCGAAGCGTTCCATGAGGATCTGTCGCGCGCCGTCTAAGGCTGCTTTGGGGTCAGCAACGGCATCATTAACATAGTCGACAGCTGATACCCATGGATCAAGGCTTGGATCGGCCAGCAATGCCATGGCAAGCGGTTGCAAGCCCGCTTCACGAGCGATTTCTGCTTTGGTGCGCCGTTTTTGTTTGTAGGGGAGATACAAGTCTTCCAGACGGATTTTCGTATCCGCCGCTAAAATTGAAGCCTTAAGCGATTCCGTTAACTTGCCTTGCTCGTCGATGCTTTTGAGTACGGCGGCTCGGCGATCGTCTAATTCTCGTAGATATCTGAGACGGTCTTCAAGGTTACGAAGTTGCGTGTCATCAAGGCCATCGGTGACTTCTTTTCGGTAGCGCGCGATAAAAGGCACCGTCGCCCCATCATCGAGTAATTCGATCGCGGCGGTGACTTGTCGCTCGTGAACGAGGAGTTCTTCAGCAATGCGCTGTGAAACAGAATTCATAACGTGATATCCATTGGGCACCAGAGGCGGTTGCGGCATCGGGCTGTTCTGACGCCCGGCGAGAATGTAGCGAATCTGTGCGGGGATTACTATGGTTAAACGCCCAAAGCACTCAGGATGCGCCTCGGAAGGCGCGTGCAGGTTGCCCGCAATGTGGTGTAGATTGGTCTAAAAAACGGAGGGGGTGATGGGTTTAACCGTACAGAAAAAGTTTTTTGAGCGCCGTGAACAAGTGTTTGAGGATTTGGCTCAAACCGGACACTGGCCAACCACCTTTGTTTCGGGCGCATCGCCTGAGTTGCCGCTGCACTGGCATGATCTTGATGTGTCGGGCTATGTGATCGAAGGCACCACGTATCTTGTCGATGAGGCGGGCCAGCACCATGCCCTTGAACCGGGGGACAAACTCAACATCCCGCGCGGGACCTTGCACGCGGAGGGCGCGGTGGTCGGCGAGGTTATCTACATTGTTGGGACCGAAACGCCGGGATCCTTACGGACGCAATTGGCCTTGTTAGACCCCAAGGATCCAGCGCGGGGTAATGGCCGCTAGTGCAGCACGACCTAAGCGGTCCAGTGCTGGTTGTCTGAGCCGCGCAGGGGGAAAACCAACGCATTAAGCGCTAAATCGCTGACAAAATTGACAGCGCTGTCAAAACCGGTGAACCTTTGGTCTTCATCAAAGGGAGGCATGCATGCGTCGGCAGTTCAATATTGGGTTCCAGGTCGCACTGCTCGCGATCATCGGTTTACAGACAAGCCCGCTCCGCGCGAAAGAAGTGCCTAGCTTGGTTTCAACCGAGGTGTTATTGACGAGTGCGGCAGGCCACAAGCTTGCCGTCATGGACCCCGTGCAGTTCTCCTCAGACAATACCCGGGCCGGGGTCGCGCAGGTTCAAATTGATCCCTTGATGACGCGCCAAACCGTGACAGGGATCGGGACGTCATTTACCGAATCTTCCGCATTTGTTTTAGCGCACCTGCCGGAAGCGGCGCGGCGGTCTGTGATGGCGCAATTGTTCTCTGATCAGGGGGCTAATTTTTCCTTGGCTCGCACGACCATTGGTGCGACCGATTTTTCGGTTGAAGGCAAGTATGACTACGCGCCGGTCGCCGATGATCTAGATCTTCAGCATTTCTCAATCGCCGAAGACCGTTTGGGATTCGACCCTGCACGTTATCCGGGTGTTATCGAGCCAGACTTTGATTTGTTACCCATGATCGACGAGGCGTTGACCATCAAGCAAGATCAAGCAGATTCGTCCTTGCGTA
>JAFMIA010000085.1 GCA_017854255.1 Pseudomonadales bacterium | reverse complement strand
GTCGTTGGGTTTGATGCCAATGGTGCCGAAGCCGCGGTCTATGCTGAAGGCTTGCCAGCGCCCACTGGCTTATGGTCGAGTGGCGGCGATCTCTTTGTCAGTGATCGTAAATTGGGGCAGATCCTACAGTTGGCAGAAGCGGGCGCTGTGTTGTCACCCTATCGGGTGGTGGTCTCAGGGCTAACCACGCCTGAGGGCTTTGTGGTCAAGGGTCAGGATTTCGTGGTGGTTGAGGCAGACCTGGGTCAGGTGACTCGGATTAAGGCGAAGGGCGAACGCTTGGTCCTGGCTGATGTGCCAGCGGGGTCGCAAGCGGCAAGTCTTGATCAGCCGCCGTCACAGGTTTTTAACGGTATCGCGATGGACGACGCGGGCGCGCTGTACGTGCCGGGCGAATCCAATCGAGTGTTGTACAAAATCACCGGTGCTTTTTGAACATGAACCAGCAGTGGCGCCTAGCGAGGACGCCGCCCGCGGGGTGGCCGACGGATGGCGACTTTGAGTGGGTTGAGGCGAGTGCACCGGAACCCGGTCCGGGTCAATGTTTAACCGAAACCCTCTATCTTTCGCTGGATCCCTATCAATGGGGCAGAAGGCGCAGTGGGGCGGAGTCCCCTGGCAGCGTGTGTCATGGTCGCACGGTGTCTCGGGTGCTGCAGTCGCGCCACCCAGACTATCAACCCGGGGATTATCTTTTTAACACCAATGGCTGGCAGCGCTGCGGATTGACCGGTGATGGAATAACCGATTTTGGTTATATGCACCCGCGGCGCTTGGATCCAACGCTTGCGCCCTTATCCTCAGCCTTAGGGGTGATGGGCATGCTGGGGTTAACGGCTTATGCGGGCATGTTGGTGCAGTGTCAGCCGATTGCTGGGGAGACAGTCGTGGTCTCGGCGGCGTCCGGTGGCGTCGGCCAGATCGCGGGTCAGTTGGCCAAGCTCGCTGGCGCGCGCGTGGTCGGTATCGCAGGCGATCCCAAGAAAGTCGCATTCTGTAAAGCGCGTTTAGGATTCGATGACTGTGTCTCGCATCTGGATCCAGACTACCCAGAAGCCCTTCGGGCGGCGTGTCCCGATGGGGTGGATGTGTATTTTGAAAATGTCGGCGGTAAGGTTTTTGAAGGGGTACTGCCGCTGCTAAATGCCAAGGCCAGAATCACCCTCTGCGGCATGATTGCTCAATATGGTGATACCAGCGGACAATCGCCGAGGGACACTTGGTTGGCTGCGGGTTCGGCGGTTTTTAGTGCCCGAAAAGTCCAAGTACATCCTTTGTTTGTGGGGGACTATGTTGCCAGTCATCAAGCTGCGTTTTTGGCGCTGATGGGGGATTATTTACGGCAGGAAAAAGTGGTGTATTTGGAGGATTTTCGGGCTGGACTTGAAGTTGCGCCGACCGCTTTTGGTGAGATGTTGCGCGGCGGCAATTTTGGCAAGACACTGGTGGTGGTGCAAGACCCCTAAATGCTGTGCTCGATCAAGGCCCGTTGCGGCCGGGCTTAGATCGTTTGTTAAGTCGAGCCTGGCGTGCACAGGTCCAAGTTGGGGGCAAGCAGCCTTTAGGTCATCGCTGGCTTGGCGCCGCCCAATCGGCTTAGAATGCTCAGCAGAAACGATTCAATTCATGAGGAGAGTTATATGTCCCACGATCAATTAAATCTAACGAATGATGAGTTGCTCAGTACCACGCGCGCCGTTCGGAAACGCCTAGATTTCGATCGGCCAGTACCGATGAGTGTTGTCAAAGAATGTATGGAAATGGCCGTTCAGGCGCCCTCCGGCTCGAATGCCCAGGGTTGGCAATTTATGTTCGTGACCGACCCGGACAAGCGGGCTCAGATCGGCGAGTACTATCGTCAGGCGTTCGAGATCTACAAGGATATGCCGGTTGCGATTCATAAACTGCATGCCGATAGCGCCGATACCAGTTTAACCTCGAGTCAAGTGCGGTCTGCTTCATCGGCAGATTTCTTGGGCGAGAATATGGGGCGTGCCCCGGTGTTGATGATCCCCTGTATTGCCGGTCGAACGGACAATGAAGCGGGCGCCAATGTGTTGTCACAAACTGCCACCTTGGGTTCTGTTGTGCCAGCGGCTTGGAGCTTTATGCTGGCGGCGCGCGCTCGGGGTCTTGGTACGGCTTGGACGACCCTGCATTTGATGCATGAAAAGGCGATCGCAGATCTACTCGGTATTCCCTATGACGATTTTATGCAGGTGGCTTTGATTCCGATGGCCTACACCAAAGGCACAGATTTCAAACCCGCTTATCGCCCCCCGGTCGAGACCGTCATGCATGTGGATGCTTGGTAGCCGCCGCTTTTGTAATGAGACGGCGCTCTTTAGGCGCCGCTCATCCGGCGCCGCTCACGAGGGTCGGTAACAAGAGCCGCTAACGAGCGTCGCTCATTAGGTCCCTTTACTCGGGTGCAGCGGGCCTAGTGCTGCAAGTTGAAGGGTTTAATCAAAGGCCGCTGGGCGCTGCCGATCAATGGCTTAAGTGAGGCTCACCTCGAGCAGCACCCTCGGGCTGGACATGCAACGCCAAATGCGGACGTGGGCGGCTGAACGGGTACGGCGTCAAGCGCAGGACATCCTTTGCGGGTTCTTGAGCCGTGTTTAAGGCCGGGGGTGTTTTAGATAGCCTGTTTCGTGCGGACAGTGTCATGATGCAGTGCCTGTGCCGATTGAAAGTTGCCGTTAAACAGGTTACCTATAGCCTCATCGTTCAATCATAGGATCAATCATGCCCAGCCTAGCAATTGAAATGGGTGCTCGAGATCAACCGCTCTTGGCGCAAACCATTGGCGACAACTTGAGGCAAACCGTGGCGCGGGTTCCCAACAACGATGCCATCGTGTCCTTGCATCAAGATCTGCGCTGGACCTACCAGGATTTTTATACTCGGGTACAACGTCTTGCCAGTGGGCTCTTGGCCGCGGGATTGAAACCCCTTGATCGTCTGGGTCTGTGGAGTCCGAATTATGCCGAATGGATTCTGGTGCAATACGCCACGGCGGAAATTGGCGTGGTGTTGGTCAATATTAATCCAGCCTATCGAACCCACGAGCTGGCCTATGCGCTCAATCAATCGGGGTGTCGGTTCCTGATAGCCGCGCCTTCTTACTTAACCTCGAACTACCAGGCGATGGTTGCGTCCGTGCAAGATCAAACGCCGGAGCTTGAGCGGACGGTTTTCTTTTGGTCTCCGGAATGGGAGGCCTTAATTGCGGGCGATGCGCAGTACCAAGCGAGCGTCGAAGATTTGCGCGGACAGCTCAACCCGGATGACCCGATTAATATTCAGTATACGTCTGGCACGACGGGCTTCCCAAAAGGCGCGACGCTCACCCACCGTAACATTCTGAACAACGGCTATTTCGTCGGTGAGTTGCAGCGTTTAACGGAGCAGGATCGAATGTGCATTCCGGTGCCGTTTTATCACTGTTTTGGCATGGTGATGGGCAATCTTGCCTGCACCAGCCATGGCGCGACCATGGTGATTCCCAGCGATGGTTTTGATGCGGCGCGAACCCTTGAGGCCGTCAGCCAAGAGCGCTGCACCGCGCTGTATGGCGTGCCCACCATGTTCATTGCTGAATTGGCGTTTGAAGATTTTACCAAGTTTGATTTATCCTCCCTGCGCACCGGGGTGATGGCCGGCGCGCCCTGTCCGGTTGCGGTGATGAAGCAATGCATTGAGCGGATGCATCTTAGGGAAGTGACCATCTGTTACGGCATGACCGAAACGTCGCCGGTATCGACCCAAACGCTGCCGGAAGATTCCTTGGTCCATCGCACGGAAACGGTTGGACGGGCGCACCCCCACGTGGATATTCGCATTGCGCACCCGGAAACTGGTGAGACGCTGCCGCGGGGTGAAACGGGCGAATTTTGCACTCGGGGGTATTCGGTGATGTCCGGTTACTGGGAGGACCCGGTTAAAACCACCGAGGCGATTGACGAGGCCGGTTGGATGCACACCGGAGACCTCGCGGTGATGGGCCTGGATGGCACTGTTCAGATTGTCGGCCGTATAAAGGATATGGTGATTCGCGGCGGCGAAAACATCTACCCGCGAGAGATCGAGGAGTTTTTGTATACCCATCCGGAAATTGAAGAGGTTCAGGTAATTGGGGTGCCGGATAAGGTGTATGGCGAGCAGTTGATGGCGTGGATAAAGCGTAAACCGGATTTGGCCAGCCCTCAGCTTGTTAGTCATGACGATCTCAAAGCCTTTTGCGCCGGCAAGATTGCACATTACAAAGTGCCGCATTATGTGCAGTTCGTGGAGACGTTTCCCATGACCGTGACGGGCAAAATTCGCAAGGTCGAGATGCGAGCGCGCTCAATCGAGGCCCTTGGGCTCGAAGTGTGAGGGCGGCGCAGGGTGCGCCAAAATAAAAAGCCGCTTGTTGACAGTGCCGACATTATTTTCGTCTAAGATTGTCAGGTCATGCCGCTTTTTAACCCCGAAAGAACCGCCTAAGATCGGGGCGCGTGGGTGCCGTCTGCGATGGGATCTCGGCGATCATTAAGGAGTACGCAATGGATGATGTAATAAGCTGGCGCCAAAAACCCATCATGCTGCTGACGCTGATGACCATTGCAATGCCCGTTGCCTTTCATATTTGGTCTGCGCTGCTGAACAATTTTGTCGTCGAGCAGGCCGCGTTTACCGGGATTGAAATCGGCATATTGCAAAGCTTGCGGGAGGTCCCGGGGTTTCTTGCGTTCACCGCGGTGTTCGTGCTGCTGATTGTCAAAGAACAAACCTTTGCGGTTTTGTCGCTGGCGCTGCTGGGGTTGGGCGTTGCGCTGACTGGGTTCTTCCCGACCGAATATGGTCTGTATTTTACAACGGTGCTCATGAGTATTGGCTTTCATTACTTCGAAGCGGTTAAGCAGTCTCTGAGTTTGCAATGGTTATCAAAAGCAGAAGCGCCCCAGGTGTTAGGCCGATTGATCGCGGTGGGATCGATAACCTCCCTGGTGGTTTATGGGGTTTTGTGGGTCTGCCTTGAATGGTTTGCGCTGTCTTACCAAACCAATTTCGCCTTGGCTGGCGGCGTCTGCATGGTGCTCTCGGTTGTGATGTGGCTTGCGTTTCCGCATTTCCCCTCGAAGACGGTTCAACATAAAACGTTGATTCTGCGGCAGCGGTATTGGTTGTATTATTTGCTGACGTTTTTATCCGGCGCGCGTCGGCAGATTTTTGTGGTGTTTGCGGCCTTCTTGATGGTCGAGAAATTCGGGTATAGCGCGTCAGAAATCACCGTTCTGTTCCTGATTAATTATGCCTTTAACTGGCTCTTTGCGGAACGGATTGGCGCCATGATCGCGCGCTGGGGGGAGCGCTGGGCGCTCTCCTTTGAGTATGTGGGGCTGATCCTTGTTTTTGTGGCCTATGCTTTGGTGGATCATGCGCTGCTTGCGGCTAGCCTGTACGTTATTGACCACATGTTCTTTGCCCTTGCGATTGCAATCAGTACGTATTTCCAAAAAATTGCCGATCCCAAAGATATGGCTAGCTCCGCCGGCGTTTCCTTTACGATCAATCATATTGCAGCGGTTGTGGTGCCTGCTGCGCTGGGCATGGTCTGGATGTTTTCGCCCTCAATGGTATTTTTCTTTGGCGCCGGTTTTGCGCTGCTGTCATTGATTGCCGCGCAATTGATTCCAAGGCACCCGGTGCAAGGTCATGAGGTGTCGTTCCCGATGTCTGGCGGGTTGTCGCGCGAGGGTCGTGCTTAAGGTTTTGACGTCTAGGCGGTTTGCTGTCGGCCGGGCCGTTAATGGCTTCTTGGAAGGCCGTCCATGACGCACCGCGCGGCGGCCGGGTCATCGGTTTAAAAAAATCGATCTTCACAGCCGTATTTGCGTCGACCGCTGGCGCGCGCTTTGCGGCGTCGAAAAAAATGGGCCTTAAATCAAGGCTTCAACCTGGAGGCGGTCGCGATCTGTCGCATCTTTGCCTTATCGGTTGCCCTCAGCGACGGGGCGGCGGGGTAATGGCCACCAGGGGGCGGCGCACGCCGCCTTGAGGTCGTCATCCAATTCAAAATTCACCGCCGTAACATTGGCCTTTAAGGGGCTGGGAAGCTTGCCAAGTCATAGCCGATCGCGCTTGAATGGGGGTCGAGTTCAACATCAATGGCGACGTGAGGTGTTGAAGACAAATGTGACCATCGAGTTGGTGGTTTTCAGTTTTAAGCGTCTACCGGTTTAGATCGGTTTGTGCGCGACCGTAAGAAGGAGAAGGTAATGTTGAGTTCAGGGTCGATGGAAGATCGTTGGTTAATTCGAGAATTAGTTGAGTCATATAACGATGCGGTGATGCGGTTTGATGGCGAGGCGTGGGCAAGTAATTGGACCGAAGATGCGGTTTGGCATTTGCCGGGTGCCGGTGATGTTCAGGGTCGGGCGACGATCTTAACGGTTTGGCAGGGCGCAATGAGTGCCTTTGGATATGTTGGTTTTTTTGCCTCGGCGGGCCCCATTCATGTCGATGGTGATACAGCAACCGGAACTTGGTATCAGCAAGAGTTTCTGCATGGTAAAGATGGCGGTCAGCGCAGTGTAACCGGGCGCTACCAGGATGATTATATCAAGCAGGATGGCCGCTGGTACTTCAAACGCCGGGTCTACGAAGTTTTAAATTCAGAAACAAAAGATTAAGGAAGAAACAGATTATGGCGACGGTATTGATAACAGGAACAAATAAAGGTGTGGGCCTTGAGCTGACGAAAATTTACGCAGGCCGGGGAGACCGGGTCTATGCGGCTTGTCGGGATCCAGAATCTGCAACCGAATTAAAGGCCGTTGAGGGGGATGTTCACCTGATTGAAGTGGTGGTGGGCGATACTGCCTCGGTGACGCAGATGGCTGAAAAACTGGCAGGCGTTGCCATTGATATGGTGATCAACAATGCCGGGATGGCCGGGCCGGCCTTTGATCAACAGAATACCTACGCCATGGATTACGACGGCTGGGCGGAAACCTTCAATGTGAACAGTATTGGGCCTGTGCGGGTCCTGCAGGCGCTCATACCCAACCTCCGGCTTGCTGAGGCGGGCAAGGTGATGACGGTAACCTCACAGATGGGTGCTTTGTCCTTTGAAATGATTGCGGCGCATGCGTATTGCGCCTCGAAAGCGGCCGTGAATAAGTTTATGCGCATGGCAAGCGTCGACTTAAAGAAGGAAGGAATCGCCGTCGGCTTGGTCCACCCTGGATGGGTTCAAACCGATATGGGCGGGCCCCGGGCGGATCTAACACCGCGGGAAAGCGCCGATGGGGTCGCGGCCGTGTCGGACGGCTTATCGATCGATAACACCGGTGGTTTCTGGAAGTGGAATGGTGAAAGCCACGACTGGTAGCATTGCCGTCACGCTGATCGCGACAGAACCGGTGGGTTCTGCCGCGATATCTCAGTTTGCATCAAGGCCGGCCTTGCGCAGGTCGGGGGGCAGGGGAAGGCTGTGAACTACCAATGCCCAGTTTGCCATGAGGCGCTTCACGCGGCCGCCGAGCAAACGCTACGCTGCTCTGCCGGGCATAGTTTTGATGTCGCAAAGCAGGGTTATGTGAATCTCTTGTTGGCGCATCAAAGTCGGAGTCGAGTCCCGGGCGATGCGCCTTCGATGTTAGCGAGTCGATCTCGATTTTTCTCAACCAAAGCCTACGACTTTCTGGCAGCCGCAGTCTCCGAGCAGATCGCAAGACATCATACCGCGGGGGCTAACCTGCTCGACGTGGGTTGTGGTGAGGGGTACTACCTCGAGCACTACCTAAAGGATGTGCCAGATTTAAACCCGGATGCGCTTTGGGGCCTGGATATCTCGAAAACCGCCGTCAAATTAGCGGCGCAGCGCAAGACAGGCGCGCACCTGTGTGTCGCGGCCAGTCGCGCACTGCCATTTTTTCCAAAAAGTGTTCATCAGGTGGTGTCAATTTTCGCGCCCTTTGATCTCACGGAGATTGAGCGGGTACTCACCCAGGGCGGAATATTTCATTTAATTGGTCCTGCGATCGATCACCTGCAGGCGCTGAAGCAGATCATCTATGATCGGGTCGAGCCCCATGCCGGCAATTTTGACGCAGCGCTCACATCAGGCGCTTGGCAGGAAATTGGCGCGCTGACGGTGCGGCAAGCGGCGCGCCTTGTGCCTCCAGCCATTACCGATCTGTTCTGCATGACGCCGTATTATTGGTCGGCGACCAAGGCGCAGCAACAATTGATTGAAAGTCAGGCGACGTTGTCGGTGACTTTCGCCTTTGACATCCGAAGCTTCCGCTTTGACGGCTCGGGGTAACCGCTTATCGTGAATGCGTGTGGACTCGCGGGTTAAAGGTTGCCTAAGTTGGTGTTGGCATGGGAATATGGCCAGAAAGCGGTAATTATGTAATTAAATTACTTAATAATTGCTAATAAAACCTTAAAAGATCTAAAATTGTAGTTTTATTACAATAAAGCGTCCCAAAAACGATCATCCAACGCACTGCCTTTTCCCGACACAGAGAGTCTAAAAATGACCGATCTCAATGCAACCGTTCTTGCCGTCACACAAGCGATTAGAGACCGGAGTCAACCGTTGCGGGATCTGTACCTGCAGCAGATTAGTGATGCCAAGCGAGATCAGCCTCGCCGTGAGCAACTGAGTTGCGGTAATCTCGCCCATGGTTTTGCGGCCTGTGGCACAGAAGATAAGCAGCGTTTGAAGCTCATGCAAAGCAGTAATATCGCGATGGTGACGGCTTACAACGACATGTTGTCAGCCCATCAGCCGTATGAAACCTATCCAAATCAAATTAAGCAGGCGCTTGCTGAGGTTGGCTGTACCGGGCAAATCGCAGCGGGTGTGCCGGCAATGTGTGACGGGGTGACCCAGGGCCGAGCGGGGATGGAGCTGAGTTTGATGAGCCGCGATCTCATTGCACAGTGCACAGCGATTGGCCTCTCGCATGAAATGTTCGATGGGGTGTTGGCCTTGGGGGTTTGCGACAAAATCGTGCCGGGGCTCTTGATGGGCACGCTGAGCTTTGGTCATCTGCCAACGATTTTTGTGCCCGCGGGACCCATGCCCTCTGGATTACCCAATAAGGAAAAACAGCGGATCCGTCAGCAGTTCGCGCGCGGTGAAATCTCGCGTGAGGCGCTACTCGAAGCAGAGTCAGCGTCCTATCACAGTGCCGGCACGTGCACTTTTTATGGGACGGCGAACAGTAATCAGGTGATGTTGGAAGCCATGGGGTTACAGCTGCCAGGCAGCTCTTTTATTAATCCAGAAGACCCTCTACGTGAGAAATTGACCCGTGCGGCGGCGGAACAGGTCACTCGTATTACGGCCCTGGGTTCGGACTACCGTCCGATTGGCAGCGTAGTGGATGAGCGCTCGATCGTGAACGCAGTGGTGGCACTGCTTGCCTCGGGTGGCTCAACGAATCACACGATTCATTTGATTGCCATTGCGCGCGCTGCCGGCTTGATCCTGAATTGGTCGGATTTTGCTGAATTGTCCGCTGTTGCACCGCTCTTATGTAACATCTACCCCAATGGCGAGGCGGATGTGAATCACTTCCATGCGGCCGGCGGCACGGGTTGTTTGTTTCGCGCGTTGCTGAATCAAGGCTTGATGCACGCGGACGCCCAAGTGGTTTGGGGCGCGTCCTTTGCCGATTACACCCAGGAGCCATGCGAGCGCGAGGGCGCACTCAGTTGGCAGCAAGCGCCAAGCACTTCGCTGGATGAGACGGTTTTGCGAGGCGGCGATAAGCCGTTCTCGGTCGAGGGCGGGCTGAAGCTGTTGACGGGCAATCTAGGTCGAAGCGTTATTAAAACCTCAGCGGTTGCACCCGATCGCCGCGTCATCACAGCACCCGCGGTGGTGATCGAGCACCAGGACGAACTGGATGCGTTGTTTGCGGCAGGTGAATTGAATCACGATTGCGTGGTGGTGGTTCGCGGCCAAGGTCCCAAGGCCAATGGGATGCCCGAGCTGCACAAACTAACGCCTTTTTTGGGTGCCTTACAGGATCAGGGTTATCGTGTTGCGCTCGTCACCGATGGGCGTATGAGTGGGGCGTCGGGCAAGGTGCCGGCGGCGATTCATCTGACGCCAGAAGCCCTCGATGGCGGTTTAATTGGTCGGATTCAGACCGGCGATATAATTTGTCTGGATTCGGATGCAGGGGAGCTCACGTTGCAGGTCGACGCGGGCGAGTGCGCCAATCGAGCGGACTGGCACCCCGGTAAAAATTTAGCGAGTACTTGTGGTCGTCAATTGTTCACTTTAAATCGCGCGCAGCTCAATTGCGCTGAAGCCGGCGCCACCTATTTGTTTGAGGCGGTTTAAATGATTCAGCCCTGGTGGATGATTGCCGATATTGGCGGCACCAATGCCCGGTTTTGGGCGGTGTCGCCTCAAACCGTCGCGCCCTTATGGCAGGGACATTATTTGGTTGGTGAGTATCCGAATTTTTCCGATGTACTGGATCAGGTGCTGATTGATCTCAAAGTGGATCAAGCGCTGAGCCACTGGCCTGAACGGGCGTGTTTTGCGGTTGCGTGTCCTACTGATCTGGATCGAATGGTGTTCACCAACAGTCATTGGAATTTCACGCGCTCGGAGTTGGTCACCGCATTGGGTGGCAGCCGGGTCTCGGTGATGAATGACTTCGTCGCCGTGGCACATGGCGTGGCCGCAATGAAGGATGAAGCCGTGCACCAGATTGGCGGCGGTCGGGTGCAGCTTGATCGTCCTCGCGTGGTGCTAGGCGCTGGCACTGGACTCGGTGTTGCTGCGCTGATTCCAGCGGGGGATGGCTATGTCGTTGTTGAGAGCGAGGGCGGGCATGCCGATTATGCGCCGATTGGGGATCTGCAGATCGAAGTTAAACGAAAACTGCGATCGCAATTTAACCGTGTCTGCGTCGAGCGGGTGGTGTCCGGTCCAGGGCTGGTCAATATTGCCAGCGCGCTGTGCGCGCTCAAACATCGCGCGCCGCGGTTTTCAACGCCGGCCGAAATTGTTGCGGCCGCGCTGGAAGATCAAGATGAGGTTGCCCTTGAAACGTTAGATTTTTTCTGCGAGGTCGCTGGCGCCGTTGCGGGCAACCTGGCATTGACGTTTGGTGCCAAGGGTGGGGTCTATATTGCTGGCGGTGTGATTCCCCGGTTTACCTCGATATTGTTAAAGAGCGGCTTTCGGTC
>JAFMIA010000084.1 GCA_017854255.1 Pseudomonadales bacterium | reverse complement strand
CGTATCGAGCCGGCAATACCCTTAACGCCTATTCCGCCCTAAAATTTTCAGATCAAGCAGGCGCTAAAGATTGGCCTCAAGCCTTGCGGTTATCGCAGTTTGCGCTCGATTTGGGCCGGCTGCGTGAGGCCTTAGCGCTTGCAGACACGGTGCTTGGCCGATGCCCTGCAATGCCCCAAGCCAACCTTGCAGCCGCGATCGCGGCATTCAAGCTCAATCAACGGGAATCGGCGCTCGGTTATGTGGACGTCGCCCTGAAGAGTCTGGCCCTAGCAGATGCCAGGTACCCTGGTCTGATCCAAGCATCGGAGCTCAGACAGGCTATCTTGCAACTCAAGTCTCGGTAAGCGCCGCACCAGCGCCTGAAGCTGAAGCCTGTGGCCAGGCGGCTAAAACCCGCCAAGGGCGCCCTACCGGATCGCCCTGAGATCGTCTTGCCTTTGGCGACCCATGCCGATCGCTGCACAGCGGTCCACGCAGACCGCTCACCTTAGGTTTAGCCATTGTAAAGGTCCAAGCAAAAGCCAATCAGAGCCCCTAATACAAAAATATAAATAGGCGGCATGCTCATCATCAATCCCAGCATTCGCTTCGAAGGAGCCTGATAATAACCCAACGCGTAAAGAAGCCTGCCGATGGGCCAAAACACCCCAATCCCGGCGGCCCAAAAAGGGTCGACCGCCAGCGCGAACAACCAAAGCGACGGCACGAATAAGACCAGGTGCTCGAGCGTATTCAGGTGCGCTCGAACGTAGCGCTGATAATCCTCGGGCCCGTCGTGTGACGGTGCTTGCACCCCAAAGCGCCCCCGGGCCATGCCGGATTGGTACAAAGTGTAGTAGTAAACGAGCAGTGATAATCCCGTCACGATTCCGGTGTAGGTGAATTCGCTCATAGCGCCTCGTCATTAACACAAAAAAGAGCATTACTATTTCACAGTTCCGGGGCAGCGGAAACCATAAAGATTTGGATGCAAGTGATTGCATACCCGAGCTGTCTGATTACCGCAGGCAAGGGGCAAATCAGGCCCAGTTGACGCGGTTGCGCGATGGTCCTAAGCGCCGCCTCTACGCAGGCTGATCGCCTCCGACGAAAAATTTTTAAGTCCAGGATGAATTTCATTGATTCCAAGCAAAATGGGTAGTAATTTTCGATTGTCGCGAATTTGCGTGATCTTAAATTTCGCGCCAACTGGATGACGCAACGCCGGGAGCTACTATGCAGAGTCACGCAAAAATCGTCATCGTTGGCGGTGGCATTATGGGAACGGGGTTGCTGTATCACCTCGCCGAAGAAGGCTGCACAGACGTCCTCCTCATTGAAAAAGCGGAGCTCACCTCCGGCTCAACTTGGCATGCAGCCGGCCAATGTCCGAATTTTGTAGGCGACTACAACCTTGCCAAAATCAATGCTTACGGGAATCAGCTCTACCCTACCCTCGAGGCCAAAACCGGCCAGTACGTGAGCTGGCATGCACCCGGCAGTTTGCGACTCGCCCGCAGCCAAGCGGACCTTGACTGGTTTCGATATGTTCGCGGCTTTGGGGCCAATGCAGGCTTCCCAATGGAAATCATTGGCGTTGATGAAATCAAACAACTCAATCCTTTCTTGGTGACCGATGGCGTGATCGCCGCAGCCTGGACGCCAGAGGATGGTCACGCGGATCCCTCCGGGCTCTGCAACGCCATGGCAAAGGGCGCCACCCAAATGGGCGCCAAGATAGCGCGCTACAACCGAGTCATCGCCATCAACGCGCAGCCCGGCGGCAACTGGGAAGTGGTCACAGAAAAAGGCACGGTCATTGCCGAGACCGTCGTGAATGCCGCGGGCTGTTATGCCCGCCAAGTTGCGCAAATGGTCGGCGCAGATGTCCCCATCATTAACATGGAACACCACTATTTAATTACCGATCCGATCCAGGCCTTTGTTGAGCGTGATCGCGAAATCCCGGTAATGCGGGATTCCCTAACCGCCGGGTACTTTCGGCAAGAACAAAATTCGGGCCTGATCGGCATTTATGAGCACACGGGCGCGGTTGAAGCCTGGGCGCCCAAAGGGGTCCCAGAATGGGCCTCCGAGAGCGAACTCTTCACTGAGGATTTAGACCGCCTGATGCCCTGGCTTGGCAATGCACTCGAGCGCATGCCGGTTTTAGCCGATGCGGGCATCAAGCAAATTTTCAACGGGGCCATCTCGCACACGCCGGACGGGCCGCCACTGCTTGGTCCGGTCGCTGGCTTGAAGAACTTCTGGCTTTGTTGCGGCG
Source organism: Pseudomonadales bacterium (assembly GCA_017854255.1). Classification (GTDB taxonomy): domain Bacteria; phylum Pseudomonadota; class Gammaproteobacteria; order Pseudomonadales; family Azotimanducaceae; genus UBA9926. The sequence continues at coordinate 9,180 of JAFMIA010000084.1, read as the reverse complement.
CGTCCTTCGGGATCGCCCAAGGCGCTGGTTGCGGCAAGTACCTTGCGCAATGGATGCTCTATGGCGACGCCGATATCAACATGACGGGTTTGGATCCCCGCCGCTTTGGGGTGTTTGCAGATGATCCCTACCTAAGGGCCACGGTCTTTCAAGATTACTGCAACACCTTTGTAACCCCGCTCCCATCAGAGGAACTGCCGGCAGGCCGCGCACAACGCACCAGCCCACTGTATGAAACCCTAAAAGCGCAAGGCGCTGTCCACAGCCAAACCTTCGGCTGGGAGCGTCCAAAATGGTTTTCATTGGACGGCCGGGACGAGGATTACAGCTATCACCGTAACAACGTCTTCGAGGTTGTGCGCGATGAGTGCCTAGCCGTTCGGGATCGAGTTGGCATCATGGACTTTACTGGATTTGCAAAATACGAGGTCCGCGGTCCCGATGCACGGGCCTACCTGAACCGTCTTTGCGCCAACCGCATTCCCTCAAAGCAAGGCGGCATCACGCTGACCCATGTTCTATCGAACCAAGGCCGCATTCAAGGTGAGATGACGATCACGTGCATTGCCGCGGATTTTTACTATGTGCTGTCTGCCGCCAGTGCGGAAACGCGCGATCTGGATCATTTAATCCAAGGACTGCAGGCCAAAGAGCAGGTTTCAATCCAGAATGTCACCGACGATTGGGGCCTGTTGGTGGTTGCAGGGCCCCGAGCTCGAGACCTCCTATCAGCGTGCAGCACAGCAGATTTTAGCACTGAGGCGTTCCGCTGGTTTACCGGCCAAGCAATCACCATTGCAGGGGTCCCCGTGAGAGCACTGCGGATGAATTATGTCGGGGAACTTGGCTGGGAACTGCACGCACCGATCGCGCAGTTAACAACCCTTTACGATGCCCTTTGGCAGGCGGGCCAGCCTTTCGGGATCGCCAATTTTGGTTTGTACGCGGTTAATAGCCTGCGAATTGAAAAAGGCTATCGCGGCTGGGGCGCGGAACTCACCAACGAAGTGACCTTACTCGATGCCGATATGGAACGTTTCATCCGCTTCGACAAGAAGCCCGATTTTAACGGCCGCGCCGCAACGCTCGCGCAGCGCGATGCTGGGCGATCAATCCAACTGGTCTACCTCACGCTTCAGGCAGGCACTGCCGATGTTCGCGGCGGCGAGCCCATCTACAGCGATGGACGCTGTATCGGCGTTACCACGTCAGGCGGCTATGGTCATCGAACCGACCAAAGCCTGGGTTTTGGCTATGTGGCGATCGCCCATAGCGCCCCCGGCACCGTTTTTGAGGTTGAAATATTGGGCGAGCGTTATCCCGCAACCGTTCTGGCTGAGCCCGTTTGGGATCCCAGTAACGCGCGACAGCGCGCCTGATGAGTCCTCCAACCTCAAAAGGCTCTGACGCCACAAACAATCAGTCCAGCAGCAGTAGCCTACCGAGCCACGCGCGCGTGGCCATTATTGGCGGCGGCGTTATCGGCTGCTCGGTGGCCTATCACTTCGCCAAGATGGGTTGGTCTGATGTTGTGTTGCTTGAACGCAAAGAACTCACGAGTGGCACAACCTGGCACGCTGCCGGTCTGGTTGGCCAGCTCAGGCCTTCGGTCAATATGACTAAATTAGCGCGCTACACCAGCGAACTCTACGGCACCTTGGAAGCCGAAACCCAGCAAGCAACCGGTTATCGCCAAAGCGGTTCTATTTCGATCGCAACGCAAAGCGCCCGCCTCGAAGAACTAAAGCGCAGTGAGTCGATGGCCAAGGTATTTGGCCTGCCCGTTGATGTTCTAAGCACCTCCGAAATCGGTGAGCGTTATCCGCTGCTCAATACCAGCGATGTCTTGGGCGGTATTCATATCCCGAGCGATGGCTACGCCAATGCGGTGGATGTGACCCAAGCCCTTGCCAAGGGCGCCCGCGCTGGCGGCGTCAAGATCTTCACCCATACCGAAGTCACAGGCATTGTCCAAGATGGCAAAAAGGTAACGGGCGTGCAAACCACGGCCGGTGATTTAGGCGTTGATTATGTCGTTATTTGCGGCGGCATGTGGTCTCGGGATCTGGCAGCATCGATTGGCGTCAACCTGCCCTTACATGCCTGCGAGCACTACTACGTTTTATTCGAGTCCGTCGCGGGCTTAACGCCGGATCTGCCCGTGCTCCGCGACTATGACGCCTGCGCCTACTATAAATACGATGCCGGCAAACTGTTGGTCGGGGCCTTTGAGCCCAACGCCAAGCCCTGGGGTATGGGCGGCATCAGTCCGGACTTTTGTTTTGATGAGATTGACGGTGATTTTGAGCACATGGCGCCGGTGCTGCAGGATGCCATCCACCGCATCCCCGCCCTTGCCTCGGCCGGCATCCAAAAATTCTTTTGTGGCCCGGAAAGTTTTACCCCAGACGTTCGCTATCACCTTGGGCAAGCGCCCGAGCTCGATAACTGTTTTGTCGCAGCCGGCCTAAACTCGATTGGTCTGCAGTCTGCGGGTGGCATTGGCAAAGTCGTGACAGAATGGGTCCGCGCAGGGCACCCGCCGGTGGACTTATGGGAAGTCGACGTCCGGCGCAACATGCCCTTCCAGAATAACCGCCAGTACCTACATGACCGGGTCAGTGAAAGTCTCGGTTTGCTGTATGCCTCTCATTGGCCCTATCGCCAATACGAAACCGCTCGAGGCATCCGTAAGTCCCCGCTATTTGATCGGCTGGTCGCTCAAGGCGCCTGTCATGGTGAAGCCTTTGGCTGGGAGCGCCCGAACTGGTATGCACCAAAGGGCACCGAGCCTGTTTATGAGTACAGTTTTGGTCGCCAAAACTGGTTTGAGCATACCGCGGCGGAATGCAAAGCCGTGCGGGAAAACGTCGCGCTGTTCGATCTATCCTCGTTTTCAAAATTTCGGCTTGAAGGCCGAGACGCGATGACCGTGCTGAATCAAATCTGCGCCAATGAAGTCGATGTCGCGCCTGGCAAGCTGGTTTACACCCAGTGGTTGAACCCGCGCGGGGGTATTGAGGCAGACCTAACCGTCACCCGGTTAACACCTGCGAGTTACCTCATTGTCGGCGGCGCAGAAACGGAAGTCCGCGATTTTGATTGGTTAACGCGCCATATCCCAGATGACGCGCATTGCATCGCAACCAACGTGACGTCTGCCATGGGCGTAATTTCTGTTATGGGCCCCAACGCGCGCGCCCTACTGCAGTCCATGACCCCGGATGATCTTTCTAACGAGGGCTTTGCCTTCGGTTATAGTCGGGAGATTGAACTGGGGTACGCGCGGGTTAGAGCCTCCAGAATCACCTACGTTGGCGAGCTCGGCTGGGAGCTGTACATCCCAACGGAGTTTGTCGCCCATGTTTATGACGCGCTGACCGAGGCGGGTAAAGACTTCGACCTTGCCCACGCTGGGTATCATGCCCTTAATTCATTGCGCATTGAAAAAGGCTATCGGCATTGGGGACACGACATCACGGATGAAGACTCCCCCCTCCAAGCGGGTTTGGGCTTTGCGGTCAAGATGAAGAAGCCAGGCGGTTTTATCGGCCGCGATGCCTTATTACAAGAGCGTGATCAGGGCATCGCCCGCAAGATGGTGCAATTTTTACTGGCCGACCCCGAGGCCATGATCTACCACAACGAGCCGATTTGGTGTGACGGCGCAATTGTTGGGCATATCAGCTCCGGCGCCTTTGCTTACACGTTCGGCGCTTGTATCGGGCTGGGCTATATCCCCTGGGATAAGACCTGTTCAGAAGCATCCACGCGCAATAAGCAGTTTGAAATTGAAGTGGCCGGCGTCCGGATTCCAGCCCAGGTCTCTTTAAACCCATTTTATGATGCCAAAAGCATCCAAATTCGCCGCTGACCATCAGGGCCAACCGTAACCGTATGAAGGAGGTGCACAATGCTCACGACTGATAAGCTTATCCCCATTGTCGATACCGCCAAGGCCGGTTACAGCCTACCCCAAGCACTCTATTGTCAGGAAGATGCGTTCAGCCAGGATATGGCCCGCGTCATCAAACAAAAATGGTTACTCGTAGACCACGTCAGCCGCATTCCGAAGCAAGGACAATATTTTCTTTACGAAGTCGGCCAGGAATCGATCATTGTGATTCGCGAGAACGCAGACACGGTGAATGCTTTTTACAATGTGTGCCGCCATCGAGGCTCGCTGTTGTGTCTGGAGCAAGAAGGCGCGCGCGCGGCGTTAACCTGCCCTTACCATGCTTGGTCCTACAACCTCGACGGCTCACTAAAGAACGCCCGCTTTATGCCCGAGGACTTTGATTTTTCAGCGAATGCGCTCAATCCCTGTCATCTTAAAATATGGCATGGCTTGATCTTCCTCAACTTATCAGATGGAGACGCCCCCGAATTTGATCAAGAATTTGCAGCGCTTGCGCCTTGGCTAGAGTTTCACGGCTTTGGCACCGCAAAGGTTGCCCACCGGGCGGCCTACCCGACCCACGCCAACTGGAAACTTGTGGTCGAAAATTTTCTCGAATGCTATCACTGCGTCACCGCACATCCTGAGTTTTGTTCCCGCCACGACCGCGATGCACTGGTCGCCTGCGGCGCGGGTCCAAACTCCGGGCCGGTTGATGCAGCAGTGCGGTTTGCCCCCGTGCTCGATGCTTGGGAGACCCGCGCGGCAGCGCTTGGACGGCCAATGGGATGCGTGGATGATGACGCCCATTCAGCGAATATGAAGTTTTATATGCAGCGTCCTCACCGCGAGGACATCTTAAGTGAAACCGAAGACGGGCAGCCGGTTGCCTGCCTCATGGGCAATCGCCAAGAATTTGATCACGGTCGAATGCATTTATCCTTTGGCCCGTTGAATCACATTATTGCCTGCAATGACTTTGCCGCGTTAATCCGGTTCACGCCCAAGCAAGCAACCTTTACAGAGGTGGACATTATTTGGCTCGTTGACGGCAAAGCCGAAAACGTTGATGTCGAGCGTATGATTTGGATCTGGGATGTGACCACCCGCCAGGATAAGACTATTGTTGAGAACAATCAGCGCGGCATCGCCTCCAGCCGATATCAGCCGGGGCGATATTCCGACCAAGAACGCAAGGTGATCACCTTTACCAATTGGTATTTGAATCAATTACGCGCAACCCTCAACTTCCCAGCGGAGGCGACGGGTTAAGTCCTCAGCAGACTTTATTGACCTTAATTTGGCCCAGCGATTATAGCGTAGGGCCCGATCCACGAGGCCTTTTTGATCACGCGCTGCGCTTAACCGAACACCTTGGTAAAGACGTGACCGCCCTCATCTCGGCTCACTTCGCGCCAACCCAATTTGATATACAAATCAGGCACGTCGGTATAAACGAACAAACGATCCGTGCCAAACGCGTTCGCAGTCGCGCAGCCAAGGTTTATGAGCTTTGACGCAAAACCCCTTCTTTGAAATTCAGGCAGCACCATCACCGCGTTAATCCAGACAGCCTCCATAGCCGGGTCGGGCAACAGTGCCGTTGTAAAGGATAACCCGCCCGCCAATCTATCTGATGCGGCCAAAAGCAGCAGTGGCGATGGGAATCGCTCACCGGTCAGGGAGCTCTCAAAGTCCGGCCATTTTGTTTTGAATAACGCCAGCAACGCATCCAACCGGTGCGCCTGGGCGTCACTCTGCAGAACTTTTACCATTGTCTTGAACTCCTATACCTAAGGCTTAGCGGTTCTCAAGTCACCGCGTTCGCCAGCATCTAAAACATCCAATTTAGCCCCATCCTAACCTCGTAAACCCTCTCATTATCGGCTTCTAAGTATTGTCTTGGTTCCTCAGCATTACAATCTTCGCCAAACGATCGCGCAGCGAATGCCCGCAAGGTCAAACCTGGCCTTCAAGCACAACCGACTTAACGCGCTTTTATCGCCATCAACAGGTTGATTCGCGGCACTGGCGCGATACGATAGAGCAACACCATCCGAAACGATTCTGAGGAGCAGGGCATGGCCACATTATGGTCCCCAATTTGTGATCAGCTTGGTATCAAGGTACCGATCTTTGGTTTTGCCCACGATATCGCAACCGTTGCCGCCATCTCCAACGCGGGCGGTTATGGCGTGTACGGCGCAACGCGGCGGTTTCCGGATGAAATTACCCAGGAACTGGCGCAGATCAAGGCGCTGGTCGGCGAGCGCCCGTTTGGGGTAGACCTAGTGCTGCCGCCCGGCATGCCAGAACATGACTCCCGAGAAGCGATCGAAATCGACATCCCGGACGAGCACAAGGCATTTGTCCAAAGCATCATTGAACAATACAACATCCCGCCTGCGACCCAACCCGGCATGCGCACCCGGTTTATTCGATCAGCGGAAATTGAAGCGGCCCAAATCCAGAGCGTTTTAGCGTCGCCGGTGAATATGTTCGCGTGCGGCATTGGCGCGCCCGCACCGGTCATCGAGGCCGCTAAAGCCCAAGGCATGACCACCCTTGCGCTCATTGGTAGCCCCCACCACGTTGCCCGAACCATTGCCGCCGGCGTCGATATCATCGTGGCCCAGGGCTATGATGCCGGCGCCCACACCGGCACCATTGGCACCTACTCACTGGTCCCGCAGATTGTTGAAGCCGCCGGCGACGTGCCGGTGCTCGTTGCCGGTGGCGTTGCAACCGGCAAACACATTGCTGCGGCCCTTGCGATGGGCGCTCAGGGCGTTTGGATGGGCACGGCCTGGCTCTTCTCCGAGGAGCACCAGGGGCACATGCATCCCATCAACACCCAAAAACTGATTGAAGCCGGCAGCGGCGACACCGTAATTACCCGCTCGGAATCGGGCAAAACGTTTCGACAGGTTCGCTCTGGCTGGAGCCAGGCATGGGAGGCCGAAGGCGCCCCTGCCCCACTCAAGATGCCGTATCAAGATGTTCTGGTTGGGGACCTTTTAGGCGCAATTGAGGAGCACGACATTGAGCCGTTGATTCATTCCGGCGCCGGACAAAGTGTCGGGTATTTCGACCAAGTTCGTCCGGTACAGGCCATTATGGATCAGCTGGTGAATGAGACCATTGAGACTCTAACTCAGCAACAAACCTTTTTGAGATAACCAACCTTCGCGGGTTCCCGAACTCGGTGATGAAGCGATCGCCGTTGCACGCCCCGTCATAACGACATCACTGATCCCATCAGACCTTGGGCGGCCAGCGCATTTCCAAACAGCGGAACCAGGCGCTCATGAGTATGGTAAGGCTTATGGATCAATGTCAATTAAAATACATTAAAAACAATATTTTACCGTATTATATTAACCCATAAAATCGGATTTTTAGCGCGATACAAGCGATAACAGGTCCGATAGCTGATGCCCTTAATCCCGCTTCCGATAAAGGTCTACGAGGCTTTGAGCTGCCGCCGTTGCGGGTACTTCCCCCGCACCGACCTGATCTTCAAGCCGGGTAACCGCCGCACGCACAGCCGTACTTTGTTTGAGTTCTTCTAGCAAGATTTCTGCAGTTTCGCCCCACATCCAAGCCTTGGACTGCGTCATCCTAAGCTGCTGCCCCTCGCCGCTCTCGGTCAGCTTTTCGGTAAAACCCACCAAGGTTGACCAAGCCGTCTCAATGCCCACGCCTTCGAGCGCCGAGCAAGCCTGGACTTCCGGCTTGATCGCCTTAAACCGGGCCCGCATGAAGGTCAGCGCCGCTCGATAGTCAGCCACGGTTTGCTGTGAGATCAACGCTTGCGGGCCATCGGATTTGTTAACGAGTACCAGATCAGCCAGCTCCATAATGCCGCGCTTGATGCCTTGTAGATCATCACCACCACCCGGCGATAACAACAATAGGAACAGATCGGTCATATCCGACACCGCCGTTTCAGACTGCCCGACGCCTACGGTTTCAATCAAGACCACGTCAAAACCCGCCGCCTCACACAAAAGCATAGACTCGCGAGTTCGCCGGGTAACCCCCCCAAGGGTTCGCCCCGCCGGCGAGGGCCGCACAAACGCATTGGGATTCACCGACAAATCCGGCATCCTTGTTTTATCGCCTAAAATCGAGCCGCCGGTAACAGCGGACGTTGGATCCACCGCGAGGACCGCGACCTTATGGCCAAGGCGCGTCAAATAACGCCCCAGCGCTTCAATAAATGTCGATTTTCCAACACCCGGCGCACCCGAAATACCGATCCGCAGTGCGCCGCCCGTTGCCGACATGACATTAGACAATAAGGCGGCGGCATCAAGGCGATGCACAGCCTTTGTAGATTCCACCAAGGTGATCCCCTTGGCCAGCGCCCGGCGTTGCCCCGCAAGAATCTGCTGCGCTAAGGCCTGCATAGCGCTATCCACCACGGCATGCTCGCCCTTTCGGGCAGCCCTGCCATCTTGCCTCCAAGCCCGCCATTTATCCGGCCTGCAAGGACTGATCGATGAGGCTCAGAACCTCGGCGGCCGCAACGGGAATGTTTGTGCCAGGGCCAAAAATGGCGGAAACGCCAGCCGCTGTCAGCATGTCATAGTCTTTTGGCGGAATCACACCACCACAAATCACCAGAATCTCGCCGGCGCCGGCAGCTTGCAAAGCCGTTATTAACGACGGCACTAAGGTTTTATGACCAGCGGCTTGAGAGGACACCCCCACCACGTGCACATCGTTTTCGATCGCTTGCTGGGCGGCCTCCTCTGGCGTTTGAAACATCGGGCCCACATCCACATCAAAGCCTAAGTCGGCAAAAGCGGTTGCAATGACTTTCGCGCCTCGATCATGGCCATCTTGGCCCATTTTAACCACCAGCATGCGAGGACGACGGCCATGGGCCTCGGCAAACGCCTCGACGTCCGATTTGATTCCCATAAATTGTGCATCTCCTTCATAGGCGGCGCTGTAAACGCCCGATATCGACCGGTGCTGGGCTTTGTGTCGACCCCATAAATTTTCGAGCGCTTCAGAGATTTCCCCAACGGTTGCCCGGACGCGCGCGGCGTCCACTGCCAGCGCCAGTAGGTTCTCCGACTCTGAGCCTGCGCCTTTTGCCAGCAAGGCTAAGGCTGCATCACAGGCGCCCTGGTCTCGCTCGGCTTTTACCCGCGCTAATTTTTCGACCTGAGATATCCGCACAGCGCTGTTATCAATATCCAGCACGTCGATCTCAGGCTCAATCTCTAACTGGTATTTATTAACCCCAATAATCACCTCTTCGCCGCGAT
>JAFMIA010000022.1:31351-43115 GCA_017854255.1 Pseudomonadales bacterium | reverse complement strand
CGAGCAGCACTCGCCCAATATCCAACGCTTTATCCAGTACCTCAGCGCCTTTCCCAGCTTCGCCAATCAGCTCGCCTTCTGCACCGTCGAACTGGATATTCGCCGCGTTGCGAGAATCCGCCATAATGGTTCGAGTCGTCGTGACCCCTGCGGCATTCTGGTCGACCAGGACCAGTGTGAGTCCATCTCGATCGCCTGGTTGCCCCGCCGTTCGGGCGACTACGACAATTTTATTGGCAACGTGGCCGTCTAGGACGAACTTCTTACCACCGGTTACCGTGTAGCCGTTTGCTGACTTCTCAGCCGTTGTTGCCGCGCCGTAGGGCTGATGATGCGGCGACTCTTCAAGCGCCAACGCGAGCAGTACCTCGCCACCGGCAACCTGCGGCAATATTGCGCGCTTTTGATCATCCGATCCGCCGTGAAGGATGCAACTGGCGCCCAGACCAAGGGTTGCAACCATTGGCGAGGCTGTAAGCGTTCGGCCGCACTCTTCAAGTACAACCCCCATACCGGTATAACCAAATCCTAAACCGCCAAATTCTTCCGGAATGCAAATACCGGCCCAGCCCAAATCAACCATCTGACGCCAAGTTGCGTCGTCAAATCCAAGCGCGCTTTTCTCATCGCGCAGCCTGCGTAACTGAGTAATCGGCGTATTGTTCGTGCAAAAATCTTTTGCAGCATCTTTGAGCATATTTTGCTCTTCGTTCAGCACGAGTGCCATGGCGTCTCTCCTCTTCCAAACTTGAATTACGGGTCCCGATCAATTGTAGTCATCTTGCTGCAGGTTGCACCTGCTACAAGACGTTATACAGCCCATTGATCGGCCTTCATTACACAGCGAACGTTGCCAGATGTCCAATATTTATCGTGCATTTGAGGCGCCCCAGCGGCTCGGGCCTGAACGCCAACAACAACCCTATCGAGCGCACTACCTGCCTGGCGCCGCGGTTCAACGAGCCGGCAGACCGGCCGCCCACGCGGGCACTCGCCCTTGAGCCTAAGCCGGTTCTGATCCTTCGCAACCCACGACCAACCTGAACGCCGCCTCAGACCCCGACCCCCTTCATTGCGCTTTGCTTGTCGCATTGCGCCAGCCCGCAACTGGCACCCATCCATCCAAGGATCGCGACTGGATTGCGTGACTTGTGGCCGGGCATGGATGCGCATTAGATCTATCGCAAAGTGCTCCCTTGCGAGACCGAATGACGAGAACCTAATTTTTTTTGGCCCAGACTACAGGCAAACCCAAAGCGATCCGCTATCATTCTAAGGGTTAACAACAGCACTCTGGGAAAGCACCATGCGAATGATTATTTATGGCGCCGGCGCGATCGGTGGCACCTTAGGCAGCCGTCTTCACCAAGCCGGATTCGACGTCCTGCTGATTGCACGGGGCGCCCATGCCGATGCCATTCGCGCCCAAGGATTACGCTACTGCAATCCTGAGTCCGAGATGACGCAACAGATTCCCTGCGTGAATCACCCTGATCGCATCACTTTTCGGCCTGATGACGCCGTTTTGTTAACGGTTAAATCTCAGGATACGCTGCAGGCCTTGACCGATTTAGCCCGCGTCGCGCCAAGCAGCATTCGCCTCTTCTGCGCGCAAAATGGTGTCCACAACGAAGCCCTTGCCCTGCGATTTTTTAACCACGTTTACGGCATGCTGGTGTTGTGCCCAGGCACGCATCTGACGCCCGGTGAGGTCATTAACAGCGCGGCGAATCCCGGCGGCCTCTTCGATACCGGCTGCTATCCCCAAGGTATTGATGATGCCGCGACAGCGATGGCCACCGCCCTCACCCAGGCCGGGTTTAGTGCGACAGCCGACCCCAATGTCATGGCCATCAAATATGCCAAACTGTTGCAGAACCTTGGAAATCCTTTGCAATTGTTATTGTCCGATGTTGACCGAATCAGAGAGATCATGCGGATCCTGACAAAAGAGGCGCTAAGCTGCTTCGCCGCTGCGAACATCGATTGCGTGGACGCGAAGACCTCAAGAGCGCGTTTTGGCGTCGTACAACCTGGCGAGGTCGCCAATGCGCCCAGAGGCGGCAGCTCGACTTGGCAAAGCGTGGTGCGTGGCCAGCAACAGATTGAAACCCCTTTTTTAAACGGTGAGATCTGTCAACTGGGACGGTTATTTCAGATACCCACCCCAGCAAACCAGTTGCTTTTGACCTTATCTTTAGAGGTTGCGGCAGCGCCTGACGCCTTTCAAACCCGATCATCAGAAGCGCTATTAAAAGCCCTCAGCATGGCATAACCAAAGGCTCATTGGCCGCTCGCTTGGCGGCCCTTAACGGTATTTAAAATTCAGCCAGCCGATGCTGCAACATAAGCTGCGCCGCGCGCAGCGCTTGCAACAAGCCCTCATGATCCGCGCGTCCCTGACCCACGATATCGAAGGCCGTACCATGGTCCACGGAGGTTCTCACAAAGGGGATCCCCATCGTTGCGGTCACACTGGATGAGAAGTTGTGCACCTTAATCGGGATATGCCCCTGATCATGATAAAGCGCCAGCACCGCATCGAATTCCCCAGCAATCGCTCTGTTAAAAATTGAGTCCGCCGGATAAGGTCCTCGAATATCGAGACCAGCCGCTTGCAACGTCTGAATGGCCGGTGCAATTTCATCGAGTTCCTCTCGCCCGAGCATCCCCGCCTCGCCGCCGTGGGGATTAAGCGCGGCAACCCCGATGACGGGTTTTGGATAACCCCATCCGACTAAATGCGCATGGGTTAATTTGAGCTTCTCGATGAGAATCGGCGCGCGCACGTACTCAACCGCCTTAGCTAAAGACAAATGGGTTGAGAGGTGCGCCACTTTTAAACCCTGGGTCATGAGCATTGTTGCCGTGAGCTGGGCGCCCGTCAGTCTCGCCAAAATTTCCTGATGCCCGATATCCGAGAGGAAGCCCGCTCGTTGAACGGCAACTTTATTAATCGGACACGTAACAATGCCATCAATGCGCCCAGCAAGACCATAACCAACCGCTGTCTCAAAATAACAAACCGACGCCGCACCACCCAAAGCCGAGGCCTCACCCCTTTTTAAGCCCTCAAGCGATTGGTCAAACGGATCCAGTAACTCGATGCCATAGCGGGCTTGCGCCGCCTCAGGCTGATCGATCAAATGAATTGGCAGGTCAAGGCCGGCTTCCTCCAGAGCCTGTTCTATGGGCGACAAAGAACCAACAACGAAGAGGTTGACGCTTTGATCGACCGGCAACGCGGCGAACGCCTTGACCAAAACCTCCGGGCCAATCCCGGCCGGATCGCCCAGGGTCACCGCCAATCTTGCCGCGGTCATGCTTGGTCCAGAATATGGGCCGCCACAAGCTCAGGGGCTTGCATGGGTAGAAAATGCGTTAGCTCAGGCAGATGATAGTCTCGCCCATTCGGCAAAAAATCCGCGAGCCCGGGCCAAGTTGGCGACGAACTAAAGTCCATTTCTTGACGACTGTGATCCCGTTCTTGCGCGCGAAGCACTCGTACAGGCCGTGTGATCACGCCAATCTCCGCAAGGATATCGCGCCCGGTACTGCCCATGTAAATCTCGGCCTCCACCTTCGGCGGACAGGCAAGAATCAAACCCGGCCCATCTGGATTTGGCAAGAGTCCATATTCGCAGTAATCCTGCAGCACCTCGGCTTGCCAGACCCCGTAGGATCCTCTGCCCTGAAAGTTATCGACCATCGCTTGCACGGATTCGAATTGATTTTTCCGCCGAGCAACCGGATGCTGTCCCGCGTCATCGAGCCAATCCGCATGAACCGATGTATTGGCTGCATAGATCTCGGGGGACATAATCACCGGGTCCACCAAAACCAGTCTTTCAAAGGCGGCTTGATGATTCGCCGCCGCCACAGCAACCGCATGCCCACCCATGGAGTGTCCGACCCCAACGACTTGCTGATCGCCTAAGGACTGCACGAATGCGGTGACGTCTCGCCCGAAAGACTGCCAATTAAAAGGGCCCAAATTCTCACTCCGGCCATGCCCGCGCATTTCAAGAGACAAAATGTGCTCACCAGGCAAATATCTAACGACTTGATCCCAACACCTGCCGTGAAACCCCGTGGCATGCACGAGTAGAATGCTGGCTCGATTAACCTTGGGCTCACCCCATTCAAACCAACAAAGCTCAACGCCATTGAATTGACCTGAGTGAACCTTTGGTTGTGTGATTGTTGTCATGACCTACTGCTCTCTTTTGCTTAGTGCTTAGTGCTTAGTGCTTAGTGCTTAATGCTTAATGCTTAATGCTTAATGCTTAATATTATGACGACTGGGTGCTGGGTTTTACCGATTGTTCGCTTTGCTCATTGTCCTTTGTACATAGCCCTTTGCAAATTGGCGCTTGCACCCACGACCGCGGTCATGAAGGGCTTTGTGCGATCGCAGCGGTACTCGGTTTCTGCTGATACCAGTCTCATTACGGTCGGTATCTACCGTCTGCCGTTTGCGTCAGCAGACGTGTCCTAATGTGATCGCTTTTAAACCTAGCGCCCTAATCAAAACTCATCGGGTCACTTTAAAGCCCGCGCCCTTCGCCGCCCAAGATCCTAGCCCAAGCCCTTATTCGGCGCCCAGTAACCCAACGCTCGGATCACTCGAAACATGAGCAAAACACCGGCCATACAGGCCGCCGCGACCCATAAAGCGAATTCCCCGCCCATACTGACTGACAAGGCGCCGAGTAGCACCGCGCCAAGGGGCATGCCGCCCATATTCGCCAAAGAAAAAATCGCCAGTACCCGGGATCGATAGGCTTCCGGCGCGGCCTGCTGAATGAGCGTTCGACTCATGCTCATCGCCACAGCGCCACACATTCCCCACAGGGCCAATGCGCCCAGAAAGTATTCGAATTGGTTGACCATTGACGCAAGGATCAAGCACAGCCCACCGCCCAGCAAAGCAAGCTGGAAGCCCATTAACGGGTTACTTAAGCCGCCAATCTTCACTAATAGTCCGGTCACCAAAATCGTGCCGCCTACAAACGCGACAAAACACTGCGCGATTTCCGCCGCACCGGCGCCGTAGACTTCTCGCGCCACAACTGGCACCAACACCATATAAGCGCCGCCATATAAAAGGCTCATGCAAAACACGAGAAAAATAACCGGCCGCATTAAATTCGATGTAAACACCAGACGCAACCCTTCGAGGATCGCACGCCCCGCGCCGGATGGCGCGGATGAAACGGCCGTCTCACCCGCAAGCCGAGACATCGGCATCAGCTTAAACGCGAAAAACATGCCTGCGGCCATCACAATAGCCTGAGTGATGAGTAATGAGACGGCCCCGACCGACTCAGCAGCCCCGCCCATCAAGAATCCAATGACCTGACCGCCAAAGGTTAAACCCATTGCGATGGTCACACCCTTCTGCAGATCATCACTCGCAATCTGGTTCAGCATCCCGTCCCGCGCCGGTTGCGCGAAGGCGGTCACACACCCCATTGCCAGGGCATAGATCACAATCATTTGAAAACTCAGCGCTTGACTGTGAATGACGTAAGCCAGCATCAGCGCGGGTAATGCGGCAAGCCCATGACACACCCACAGAATTTTTGCCCGGTCAAACCGATCTGCCAATAGACCGCCCGCTAAAATAAGGACGATTGCCGGTAACTGCAGCGCAAATTGCGCAAGCCCTAGCCGGGCCCCGGTCTCTTGCATCTCCACCACAATCAGCCAGGGCAGCAAGACGGTTTGAATCCCGAGTGGTGCAACAAAGCACATTAAGCAGAGCATGTACCAAAGGTAGGATCTTGAACTATTCAACGCTGGGACATCCTTCAGCCACAGCGCTAAAGACGCGCAGGTCAACGGCCCCTGGCCCGGTTAGAACCTCGCCAAAGCAGCTATAAATTGTCATTTTGGGCATGGTCTAAACTTTAAAGAGAGCATCATCAATATCTCTAAAGGCCTTGAATTCTATAGCATTCCTGGAAGGATCTAATAGAAACATGGTGCGCTGCTCACCGGCTTCACCTTGGAAGCGCGTCTGGGGTTCAATGACGAAGGTCACCCCGCTCGCAACAAGTCGGGCCCTTAACGACTCAAATGCTTCCAGGGTCAAGACTACGCCGAAGTGTGGTACCGGGACCTCCTCACCATCCACCGGATTTGACGCCGTCGCGCCTTTCACCGTCGGCACTTCATGGCACACCAGTTGATGGCCAAAGAGATTAAAGTCGATCCAATGATCACTTCGACGGCCAAGCGAGCACCCTAAAACATCTCGGTAAAAGACCTCTGCAGCACCCAGGTCGCTGACCCCAATGGCCAAATGAAACGGCGTCAACATAGCACTTTATCCCGTCAAACTTCGATAGACTTTAGACAGCTCATTCGGCAATTGGCTGACATCTTGGATGACCATATACTGACGATCCGGGCACATTAGCCGAAGATAGTCATGTCCAGACGGATCTACTGTTAAACAAAAAGATTGAACGCCCTGTTGCTTGGCTTCTGTGAGCGCCTTCATCGTATCATGGATGCCATATTGACGATCGTTGCGATCTTGACCGTAATCATGATCCTGAGGGTAGCCATCACTGATAATAATCAAGGCTTTAATTCGAGCTTCGGTTTGGCACAACTGCCTGGCCGCATGCCGAATCGCCGGACCCATCCGCGTACTCCGGCAAGCTTTTAACCCGCCGATCTTGGCTTTAACCGTTGCGTCGAGGGAATCGGTAAAGCGCTTACAAACGGTATATTCAACCTGGTCACGACCGTAGCCACTGAATCCAGACACCGCGTAATGATCACCCAACGCCTCTAGGGCCTGTGTCATTTGAATGACCGCATGCTTTTCAAGGTCGATGATCTTTTCGCCCTCTGGTGGCGCGGGCAACGGCTCATCCGACCAGTCAAAGTCATGGTAGACCTCAGGGGGCGGCGTGGGCGCGTTCGGGTCGGGCAAGCGATCATCGGTTGAGGCACTCAAATCAATCAAGAACAGGGCCGCAACATCCCGTCCCTGCCGGTGCCGCTCAACATAAATGTGTTCAGACGGCGTTTGACCTGCCCGGCGGTCAATCACCGCCTCTATGGCCTTTTCTAAATCCATCTCTTCACCATCGCGAACGCCGCGCACTTTCACCAGCAATTCCGGTTTGAGTCGACTGAGTTGGCGGCGAACCTGCTTCTGAAGCGCCGCATGATGTTGCACCGAGTCTTGATAATAAGCGCCATCTTCATCGGAATCATGAATCTCCATTAAACGGCACCACCGCCTGCGATAATCTTGAATGTGGTAATCCCACTCATCATAGTAAAAACTTTTAGGTCGAACTGCGGCCATGGGCGCGGGCACCCTGGGCGGACCATTGGGCTTGCCCCCCAACGTCGGCTCTGCCTCGCCCTGCGCGTCCGGCGCTTCGTCGAGATCGGTCATCAGCATCGCCTGGTCAGCCTCCACATCACCGACGTTTAAGGTTTCCAACATCAAGTCTTCTGGGCTGACTTTCATCGACAGTCCGCCGAGGTCTTCATCCAGCGCGAGGCTTTCGTCGAGCTCGAGTTCGAGCAGCGGCAGATTCAACCCACCCCCCGAAAGGCTCAATCCGCGCCGATGATCAACCTGGGCCATTGCGAGCTGATCTGCCGCGGTTAGTGGCTCAACCAGCGGATAAATCATCGCTAACCTCGATAAAGTATCCTCGGGGGTGGCGCCTTTATGCTGAAGGCGCCCAATGAATTGCGTTAACTGCTGAAAGATAGGCTCTTGCGCGCCGACCTCAGGGACTTCTGCGCCGTCAAGGCTCTGCAGCAAGATCCACTGAAACGCACTTGGCGCCAATGCCAGGTTTTCGGCGTTCATAATCGCCCTGCAGGCATGCTGCTTCAGGCGCTGAATTTGCCGATTCGTGCCTGGGAGACGGCGCGCCCACTGCCAATCAATTCTTGCGCCTTCAAGGACATTAAACAGCGCGCGGGCGCGTGGGAGGTCCTCATAGTGTGACAAGGCCTCCTCGATGGTCTTGAGATGGCGGAGCGTATGAAAAGTTTGATAGCCCAACTGATGCAGCAACGCGACTTTGTAAAACTCAAAATTAGCCTGAACGGTCTCAAACTTGGCATAGGTTTTCGGCAGAACAATCTCTAAACCGGTGAGTCCTAGGTCTTCGATCTGTGGCCCCTCTATGTCTGCTGGCGTCACCAGCGTCAAAGGCCGGCCCGCAAGGGCTTCGCCATACAGGTTGAGGATCCGCATTTGGTCTTCGAGTCGCACCAAGCCCATCAATGCCGAGAGCTGATCCGTCGACTCGGCCGATTCCAATTTAAAATAGGCCCGACTGCGTTGCTGACTGCCCTGGCAGTGAACCAAACCATGGGTCAACCAAGCCCCACAAACAGCCGGTTGATCCAGCGGTAAGCGCTCGGCCACGCTCAACAATAAGCCTGCAAGCCAAGCCTCATCGACCCGAGCCAATAACTGGCTGAGTGCCGGTGATATCAGCAGGTCCAGTGGACACGCCAGCATGGCATCAAAAAAGGGTTTGAGGCCTTGTTGCTTGCGCGCCAGCTGAAGACAGATCGGCCACCAATCATTGAGAACGCTCATCGGCAACCGTTGATTCAAATCCAGCTCTGAGGCGAGGAAATCGAGGCCGCTCTGAAGGCAATGATTTTGCAGGGCATGCAGCTTTGAATCGTTAATCTCTGACGGCGCGCGGTCCAAGAAGCGCACCAGCTCGGCCCGGCCCACATCGACCATTTGCTCTGCAAGGGCAATCCAGGCCGAAAACTCAAAGGGCTCCGCCGCGGCGAACCGCGCTTCACCAACCCGTAAAACGTCTGCCAACAGGTGTGAGGCAAACTCAAACCGCGCCTGAACCCGCAGGCCAAGCCTTTCAAGCAACCGTAATTGCGCATCACCCTCTGACTGCAGGGCCGCAATACGGACAAGCCGCCAATAGATTACGGCCGGTTCAAAATTAATCCGGGACAGTCTCAAGGCCGCTTGGCCTCGGTTCAACCATTGCGTGAGACCTTGCTGCGCGATCATGGTTTCAGACAATGCCAGAAACCCAGCCGCCGCCTCAAAACCATGCCACCCCGAATCCGCCAGTGCGAGGACCATCTGATCAAAGCGACCCTGGTCTTCCGCATTAAGGGTAAGGCGCTGCCTGACGGCTAAGAACTCAGCCGCGGTGGGCTCGTGCTGTTTAGCCAGCACAGCGTAGACATTATCTGACGCGCTGGTCATTTTATCCGGTCATCGTTTCAGCGAAAATGGCCTGCACAACGGCCTGCATCGCCGATTGTACATCCGTATCATCAGATACCGCTCGGCAGATCGCCACATCGCACGCTCTGGCGGGCGCGACACCCGCCACCATCATTTGCCCTGCATAAATCAACAGCCGGGTACTCACACCTTCGTCAAAACCGTGTTCTCGTAGGTGCCGTATTTTTGAGCCCAACGTGGCTAACTGACCCGCGATCTCCCGATCGACTCCGCTCTCGTGCGCAATAATCTCGGTTTCAGCAGCAACGCTCGGATAATCGAAATCAATGGCGATAAAGCGCTGACGGGTACTGGTTTTCAAATCTTTTAATACGTTTTGGTAACCCGGGTTATAGGAAATCACCAACAGAAAATTGGGATGGGCATCCAAAATCAACCCCCGTTTTTCAATCGGCAAAATACGTCGATGATCGGTCAGCGAATGAATCAAAACGGTGGAATCTTTTCTGGCCTCGACAATCTCATCCAAATAGCAGATCGAGCCCTCTTGGACCGAGCGGGTTAACGGCCCGTCTTGCCAAACGGTTTCATCCCCTTGCAATAAAAACCGCCCCACGAGGTCTGTCGCCGACAGATCCTCATGACAGGCAATGGTTTGGAGCGGATATTCGATGCTGCGCAATTCCGCTGACGCCTGCGCGCCGCGAAACAGTTGATAGGCCATATACTCCACAAAGCGCGTTTTGCCACAGCCCGTCGGCCCCTTCAGTAGCACCGGTAAGCGTTGCGCGTAAGCCGCTTTGAACAGCGCCACCTCATCCCCGACGGGCAGATAAAAAGGCTCTTGATCAAGGGTTGCTGAGGGCGTTGTTGGGTTATTCATGATCCATTCCTTGCCACTGTGGGGGACGCTTTTCCATAAAGGCCGCAACCCCCTCCTTAAAGTCAGGCGTGCGACTCATTCGCGCTAATTGCTGCTCGCTGTAATGAACCGACGTCGCCACATCCCGATGCAAATCTCGATAAATCTGGTGTTTGGTCACACGCAGAGCATCCGGGGCATTTTGCGCAATCAACTGCTCGGCGTAGGCCTGTACCGAATCGATTAGCGCATCGGCCTCAAAGAGGCCGTTGATAAGCCCCAGCGACAACGCTTCTTCACTACTAAATCGACGGGAACTCAACAATAATTCATTCGCTCGAGTTAGACCGATCATCCGAGGTAGCAACCAGGATAAGCCATATTCAGCCGGAAAATTCAGCTTGCCATGAGCGGTTGTGAACACCGCCCCGGGCACCGCAAATCTTAGATCTGCAAACATTGCTAGGGCCAATCCAACGCCAGCCGCTGCACCATTAAGGGCGGCAATCACGGGCTTGGTCAAGCCAAAATGATAGGCAAACGGGGCGTCAAACTCAGGCATCACACCATAGCCCGGTCGAGCGAGTGGATCCGGCGTACCCGGGTCATAACCGCCCTTGTCAGAATGACCTTTTAGCGCTTCAGCATCACCACCCACGCAAAAACTACGCTGCGCACCGGTAACAATGACCGCTCGGACCAACGGATCTGCCTCAAGCTCCGCGAGCGCCCAGCGATACTCGGTATGCATTCGACCGGTCCAGGCATTATGACGATGCGGCCGATTTAGTGTAATCCGACCCACGCCCGCCTGACGCGTCATTTGAATAACCTTAAGTTCCATTGAAAAACGGCTCTGCTGCTCGGGTTAACGCCCCATCATACCCATTAAAAAAATGATCTGCGCCCTCAATCAGTTGAACTGATGATGGGTCAAAACGGGCTCCCAAGGTATGCGGCTGAGCAAAGGTATCAAGTGACCCGACAATAACCTGGCCGCTCAACACAGCTTGCTCAGACAGGCTTTGCGAGCCCAAAGCCAGGACAGGCGCGATCAACAGGGTCTCAAGGTTTTGCCGGGTACTGGCATACTCCAAAACCGTAATCGCACCAAAAGAATACCCCAGCAATTTTGGCGTTACCCCCTCTGAGGCCTCGATATGATTGATCACCGCTGCAAGATCCTTCGCGGCCGTAGCAGCGGATTCAGTGTGCCCAACTGACGCGCCAACACCCGCTACATTAAATGCAAGGGTCGACAAACCCAGTTGAACCGCCTGATCCGAGAGCGTTTCAAGCACTCGGTCATTTAGATTACCGCCATAGGCAGGGTGCGGGTGACACATCACGATGAAACCGCGCCCAGTCTCGACCACCCGGTTCATTTTGGCCTCTAGCATGCCCTGGGGGCCTGGAATTTGTAACATCGTTCTAATGGCTTGGCGCATCGCTTTTTCTCCTGCTGGTCTCAACAGCTCATCCCGGGTCGTATCTTGTTTATGTTGCGTTTTGCCTTATATCCAACACCCCACCTCGGAATGGCTCCCTTTTGATCACCCGAGCGGCCGGATGAATGCGCCGTAAACCTGGGCGCATCAAAACTGGCTGAAGCCCTAACAGGTTCAGGTCATGAAGCCCTACCGGGTTCAGCTCATGAAGCCCTACCGGGTTCAGCTCATGAA
>JAFMIA010000022.1:0-31341 GCA_017854255.1 Pseudomonadales bacterium | reverse complement strand
TCATGAAGCCCTACCGGGTTCAGCTCATGAAGCCCTACCGGGTTCAGCTCATGAAGCCCTACCGGGTTCATGATAGGCTACCCTTTCCTAGATCGGGAGCTATCCCTTGCGCTTACTCTTTATTGGCCTTCCGCTGCTCGAGCTTCTAGGTCTCATGATCTTGACCGACCGTATTGGATTGCCGGCAACCCTCCTTGAGATCCTATTAAGCTGCGCACTCGGTATATTTTTGATCCGGCGCTCTGGTCGATCTATTCGAGACCTAATGCAACGCTTTCAAAAGGCGCCACCCAATTCACTCTGGTCCATTATTCGACCGCTGCAAGGCATACTCGGCGGCATACTCATGTGCTTGCCGGGCCTTCTGTCTGACCTAATTGGCTTGTACCTGGCGATCAGCGCCGGCAGTAAAGATGATGCTGGGCCCGGAGGCCCTGGTCGCGGTTCGCCCGGCCCAGATCCGCAATCGCCCAACATTATCGAAGGGGAGTTCGTTCAAGAAGACCTCGAACGATTGAACTGACGATTGTTTTTTTGTGCCGCCTGACGCGTCAAACATCTGCCCCTGTCTGATCAATGCCCGAACCCCGCTGTTTTATGCCCTAAGCCTTGCGCAACTGGCCCTGTTACAAGCCCAGAACTTGCTGCGCGATGATATTACGTTGCACTTCGCTTGCCCCACCGGCGATGGTGTAGCCGCGATGATGAAACAGGGCGCTGCCAATCATATCGACCGTATCGTGATAAATGGGCAAATTCGGCGTCTGTCTGGACTCGGCATCCAGCGGCAGACCATACAGCCCCGCAATTTCGAACAGTAACTGGTCTTGTACTTGAACCAGTTGGCTGCCCTGAAGCTTCAACATCGAAGGCTCCGCACCGACCTTGCCGCCACCATCAAAGGTTGACAGCAACCGCAGCGCAGTGGCTTCAAGCGCCGTTAATCGAATTTCAATTTGGGCCGCCTTGCCCGCCAGCGCGGGGTCTTCTAAACCAATATCTTTTAGCAGCCTTCGAACCCGAGCAAGGATCCGCTTATTCTCAGCGACCCGCGACACCATCAAGCGTTCGTCACCTAGCAGGGTTTTCGCGACCGTCCAGCCCTGGTTCTCAGCCCCCAATCGATTCGATCGGGGCACCATGACATCATCAAAAAACACCTGATTCCAAAGCCGTTTTCCGTTGAAGGCATAAAGAGGTTCTACCCGAATGCCGGCTGACGCCATCGGGATCAATAAAAACGAAATGCCCAGCTGCTTCTTGGCCGTCACATCCGTTCTCACCAAGACAAAAATGTGATCCGCGCGTTCAGCCCCGGAGGTCCAAATTTTGGCGCCATTGACGCGGTATTCGTCTCCCACAATCTCAGCACGGGTCGTTAAACTGGCCAGGTCAGAGCCGGCACCCGGTTCAGAATAGCCCTGACACCAACTGATTTCGGCATTTAGGATCAACGGTAGGTAATGGGCTTTTTGTTCTGCCGAGCCATATTGAATGATCGCGGGCCCAACCATATTAAAGCCAAAGCCTTGGGTTTCTGGCGCGTTATGACCACGCATTAAGACCTCAAATTGATGGCGACGTCGCATCGACCAACCGGTCCCGCCATACTCAACCGGCCAATTTGGGGCGGCCCAGCCTGCGGCGGCGAGCTTCCGAGTCCAATCTGCTTGTGTCGCTTTGTCGATGGACATTGAATTCGCCACCCGATGCTGGACGGCAGGGTCTAGGTGCTCGGCGATGAAGGCCGCGACCGTCTGTTCAAATTCAATGTCCGCCGCCGTTGGTGATAACCGCATCTTGGCTCCCTTGTCTGCGTCAACTTTCCCCCCTGGCGGACCATTAACCCACCACTGTCGAGCGCTGCCTAATTCTACCTGCCGTTTTCAGCAAGCAGCAGCACTGCCCGTCCCCACCTTTATATCTTAACTCGAGCGACAGTTGTACCATCACAACCGCCTCAACCGCCTTCACATCGAAATCACGCCGAACTCACGCCATCACCAGCGATGCAAGACGACCGGGTCGGCTCAGCGCGCCCTTTCACAGCTCAGCGCAATTGAGCTAGTATCATTGACCCAAGCCGCCATAAACCGCACGAGACCTGAAACCCGCGTTATGACCATCATGATGACCCTGCGCCGCCTCGCGCCGTATCTGCGACAACACGCCTGGGCCTTCTGGGGCGGCATGATTGGACTGCTCGCCGCGAGACTCTTTGAAGCGGCCATCCCTTATTTCCTGAAACAAGGCATCGATGCCCTAGCGGACGCATCTCGCAATGACCATAGCAACGAGGTGCTCACGAACCTCATCGGCCCGATCGCCTTGTCGATAGCCCTTTGTGTGGTCGCGCAAATCGTTGTCACCATTATCAGTCGTATTTTGATCAGGCGAATCGGCGTCTACGTAGCCTTTGATCTTCGCAACCGTTTGTATGCGCATTTACAGCGCCAAGGGCCCAATTTTTATGGTAATTTCCCCGTCGGCGACCTCATGGCGCGTGCGATTAACGACATCACCCGCGTTCGAGAGTTGGTTGCGGGCACTTCCCGAACCACCATGGTCCTGGTCTTCACCGCCATCGTTGGCCTGCTTTTCATGCTGAGCTTGTCTTGGCAGCTCACCCTCGCCGTGATTATTCCAGCGCCCCTGATTACCTATTTCGCCCACCGCTACGCTCAGCGCATCTTCATTCGCTCACAACGAACCCAGGAAGGCTTCGCTGAGCTTTCAACGTTCGTGCAACAAAATCTCAACGGCATTCGTACGGTGCAAGCCATGGCACAAGAACGTCGAGAGATCGAACGATTTGCCGTAACGAACCAAACCTTCGCCGATGACAACATTGCCCTGTTTCGAGACAGCTCAGCCATCGGCGCCATCATGCCGGTCATCGCCGGCTGCTCCACCTTGATCATCCTTGGCTATGGCAGTTTTTTATATCAGGCTGGCGAAATTTCCATCGGGACCTTTACCGCCTTTTTCTCTTACTTAGCGCTGCTTCTTTGGCCCATCCGGGAAGCCGGCACCATTGTGACCCAGTGGCAGCGCGGCGCATCAGGCACGGCTCGCGTCTTTGAGATCCTAGACTTCGAGCCTGAAATCCCAGACCAAGGCAGCCCTAATCATCCCGAGCTTACCGGCAGCATTCACGTTAAAAACCTGAGCTATCGCTATCTAAACAAAAATAAAGATGCGCTAACGCAGCTTTCTTTCCGCGTTGAGGCAGGCCAGACCCTTGCGATTGTTGGCCGGGTTGGATCGGGCAAATCGACCTTACTTAGGCTTTTGGTGAGGCTGCTTGAGCCAACAACAGGCTCAATCCTGCTCGATCAACGGCCAATCCAAGACTATCCGCTGTCCTATTTAAGGGAGAAGGTTTGCCTGGTGCTACAGGATCCTTTTTTATTCGCTGATAGCCTAGGCGACAACATTGCGTACGACAATCCAGAGCGCAGTCCTGGTGAAATACTCGACTCAGCCAGTGTCGCTGCACTCTCCAGCACGATCGATGCCTTCCCGGAAGGCCTCAACACGATACTCGGCGAACGCGGGATTACCCTTTCTGGCGGCCAAAAGCAGCGTGCTGCATTGGCCCGCGGCATCATTCGCATGAGCCCGCTCCTTGTCCTGGATGATTGTTTTTCAGCGGTTGACACTGAAACCGAGGAACATATTTTATCGGGCCTTAAAAATCTTCGGCAAGGCCTTACGACCTTGATCGTATCCAATCGCGTTTCAACCGCGCGCCATGCTGACCAAATCTTAGTGTTAGATGAAGGCCGGTTGATCGAGATGGGTGACCATCAAACACTCCTCGCCAAGGGTGGGTTTTATTACGATTTGGAGCAAAAGCAACGTCTGAAAGGACATGACCTTGAACAGTAATCAGAACGCGCCCCGCCTTCGCGATCACGCGGTGTTCGATGCAGAACTGCCGGGCAAAAGCATGAGTGCGCGAGACTTCAAACGCATCTTGGGCTGGACGCGACCGCATCGGAAAACAGCTTTAATATCGTTAGCCCTTGTGGTCACGGCCTCTTTTCTTGCTGTTTTATTGCCTGTCATCATTACCCGTGTCGTGATCGATGGCTTGCTCATTCAGCAACCAAGGCTGAGCGCGCCGGACCTAGGCTTGTCCCAGCTGACTCAGATCATCGCGCAGGGTCTGCAGTTGTCCACGTTGACCGCGGCGTGCTTGCTCTATGGCGGGCTATTGATACTCTGCCAAATCGCCTACCACTGGCACCGAACCACACTCGCAACAACCGTCATGTATGCGCTGCGAGATCTTCGGCTTGATCTGTTTAGCCATCTAGAGCGGCGTCCCAGTACGTTTTACGACAAGGTCGCGGTGGGTCGGGTTATGACGCGAATCACGAATGATGTCCAAGCACTGTTTGATATGTTGATGGGACTTGGCCTATTGGTCGGCGAGTTTGTGCCCTTTTTCATTGCCCTGGCCTTGATGCTGTCGATTGATCTCGAACTCACCCTCTACCTTTTAATTGCGCTACCGGTGTTCGCCTTGCTGACCTATGTCTTTAGGATGGCAACCCGGCAGATCTATCGACAAATCCGAAACAGCCTGTCGCAATTGAATCAAAACCTTCAGGAGAACCTGTCTGGTATTCAAGTCGTGCAATTAAGCAATCGTGAAGCGCTCAATCTCTCGCTCTATAAATCCATCAACAAACGTAATCAACAACAAGAAATTACCGCGATCAAGCTGGAGACCGGTTACGGCGCCTTCATGCAGAACATGGTCAATATGGCCCTCGCCGCGATTCTCTGGATTGGCGGCGGCGATGTCATCCAAGAAACAATCTCACTCGGCAGCCTGATTCTGTTCACGCAGTTTATCGATATGTTTATCCGGCCGATCCGCGTTCTGGGGGAGCAATACAATGTCATCTTTCGAGCTATGGCCAGTGCTGAGCGGATCTTTCAGGCGCTGGATTGGGATGAGCAAATCCGAGAACCTAAGGTCGCGACGGCACTCCCCGACCGGCTCAGCGGCGGCATTCGATTTGAAGCTCTAACCTTTGGCTATGAACCCAATCAACCCATCTTAAAAAACCTCAACCTCGTTATCGCACCCGGCGAAAAAATTGCGATCGTTGGCCCAACCGGTTCGGGCAAAAGCACCTTAATTCGGCTGCTTACTCGGAGCTATGATTTCCCCGACCAAAGTATTTTCCTTGATAACATCGACCTCAATCACATCCGATCATCAGACGTTCGGCGTCGGGTCGGTGTTGTGCTGCAAGACTTCCATATCTTTGCCGGATCTGTGCTCGACAACATTCAATTGGGCAATCCAAACATCACTCGAGAAGACGCCATCAAGGCAGCCCGTTGGGTACAGGCACATGACTTCATCCAAGGTTTACCGGAGGGTTACGATACGAAGCTTCATGAGCGCGGACAGAATTTGTCTCAAGGCCAGCGTCAACTGCTGTCTTTCGCAAGGGTGCTCGCGAGCGACCCAGAAATATTAGTGTTGGATGAGGCCACTGCCAGCATCGATACTGAAACCGAGCAAAAAATTCAAACCGCGTTGAAACAATTGACGAAGGGGCGGACGGCTATTTTGATTGCCCACCGATTACAAACCATTCAAGAAGCCGATCGAATTGTTGTTCTGAAACAGGGAGAAATCCGGGAAGTTGGCACCCATGCAGAGCTGATGCGATTGCAGGGATTATATTACACGTTGACACAACTGCAGTTTCAGGATGTCTCACGATCGCCGTGACGCAGGGGCAGGATAAAGACCGGGGATGGAATCGATAAACGCTGCACACTTTGCAAATCCGGTAGACCTTGCGCATCCCGCCTGATCACGCGCACCACGTCATCATCCTTAGCCGCGATCACCAACGTCTCATGAGACAGCCAAAAATGCCGTGGATGGGCACCCAAATCGGTCCAAGCCCGAGGCGGTAACAGCCTGTCCTCTAAAAGGGGAATCTGAACCAGGGCGTCTTGCCCACGATGACTGACCCAGAGCGCGGACGCCTGCGGGTCGAAATGAATCTCCGCCGCTTCACTGAACCCGCCTGCCGTATCGGGCAGGCAACACAAGGAAGACAGAATAGTGGGTTGACCGCTCAGTGGGTTCGCCAAGACAAAAACCGTATTACTCAGTTCGGCAATCACATACAACCGCTCTGATGATGCGACCAAATGTCGGGGTCCTGATCCAGCTGGCAAGGTCCAACACTGGCGCAAGGTGACTTGCAGAGACCGATTTGGGGCGAGGTCATACAAGAGCACCTCATCGGTACCCAAGTCGCAAACCGCAAACTGATGGTCCTTCAGAAAGGTCGCTGAATGGACATGTGCCGCCGCTTGCCGCGGATGCCGCCCCCGGCCCAGCGCCTGCGCCGCCGCGTGCCGCGCATCATGACGCACGATGACCTGATTGGGTTCGAAAGAACCATCCGGTGCGATGCCTTGCACCGCAATCGAGCCGCTCGAGTAATGACTGATCAGCAGCGTTCGCCCATTCGGCGACAGACTCAAATGGCACGGATCCAAACCGCCTGACGCAATAATCTGCCACAAGCCATAATGGCCTTCGTCGTCTTGCCGCAGAATAGCCACCTGCCCGCCCGGCGCCTCACCGATCTCACTCACCGCATAGACAAGTGGCAGCACCGGATGCTCGATCAAGTAGGAGGCGTTCCGCAGCCAAATCGTTGCCTGCGCCAAAACCTCAAATCGGTCATCCTGGCCATTGTCAATAACATAGATGCCGGCTGAGTCCGTTTGATCGGTATAAGTTCCAATTAAAAATCTCATTCGGGGGAGTATAACAGCCTGCGCTTTAAGCAATTGACTCGCCTGCGCGGGCTGTTCATGCTGCGTCGAACTGACTCGGAGATGATCATGCTGGATCACGTCACAAGACCCCTCGTAGACCCCCTGCTGAACAAAATGGCGGCAACGCTGCACCGAAGCAAGGTGCGCGCTGATCAGGTCACCTTCGTTGCGTTCATTGCAGGGCTACTCGCCATGATCCTGATTGCGCTGGGCCAGCCCCTGCTCGGACTTGCGCTATTTGCGCTCAATCGCACCCTGGATGGCCTGGACGGCGCACTCGCCCGCTGCGTCCGCCCGACGATGGCAGGCGGCTACCTCGATATCGTTTTCGATTTCATTATTTACGCTGGGGTTGTGTTTAGTTTTGCCCTGTTCGATGAAAGCTTTGCACTGGTCGCGGCGTTCGTAATCTTTAGCTTCATCGGCACCGGTAGCAGCTTTCTGGCGATGGCCATTTTTGCTGATCGCGTGCAGCTTGCACCCGCAACGCCACAACCGAAGTCCTTTTATTTTCTAGGCGGGCTGACCGAAGGCACCGAAACCTTGCTCTTCATTGCCGCCATTTGCCTCATGCCAGGCTTTTTTAACCTTTTCGGTGTTATTTTTGGATTGATGTGCTGCCTCACCACATATACCCGCATTCATCAGAGCTATCACACGCTGAAAGCTGCCGAGGCGCAATGAACCGGTCCGACACCATCACCCGGCGACTTTATCAAATTGCCGGGCCAATTATTCTAGCCAATTTGGCGACACCGTTACTTGGGATGGTCGACACCGCCGTCATTGGCCAGCTCGGTGAACCCCAACTCCTTGGCGCCTTAGCGTTAGGCGCGATGATATTTAATCTCGTTTTTTGGGGCTTTGGCTTTCTTAGGATGGGGACAACCGCTCTGGTGGCGCAAGCCAAAGGGCGCGCCGACCCTGCGGCTATCCGTGATCACCTCAGCCGTAGCCTACTGCTCGCAGTCGTTTTAGGGCTGTTTTTGTGCCTCCTGCAGCAACCCATTGCCAGCCTCATCTTCTCAACGACCGGTGCGAGTTCCGGCGTGGAAGGTGCCGCAGCCACCTATTATCAAATTCGAATCTGGGGCGCGCCTCTGCACTTAATGCTGCTTGCCATGATGGGGTACCTGCTGGGACAACAGGCATCACGCTATGTTCTGGTCCTACAGTTAATTCTCAATATCACCAATATCATCTTGGATCTTGTTTTTGTGGTCCTGCTCGAATGGTCTGTCGAGGGCGTCGCCGTTGCAACTTTGATTGCTGAAGCTGTGACGCTCATCGCCGGGTTTTGGATTCTTGGGCGCCATTTCAAATTCTTTAAAGGGCCTTTCAATCCCGCTCAAATCTTTGCGTTGGAGGCCGTCACAGCGCTTTTCCGGGTAAACCGAGACATTATGATTCGCACGCTGTGCTTAATTTTTGCCTTTGCCTGGTTCACAGACCAAGGGGCTCGACTCGGGGACTTGTCCCTCGCCGCCAATCTGATTTTGATGCAGTTTGTGACCTTCTCAGCTTTTTTTATCGATGGGTTCGCAATTGCAAGCGAGTCCATCATGGGGGAAGCACACGGCAAGCGCGATCGCCGCGCGGCAGACGACATCATTCGAGCCGCGTTCATCAACGGCGGCTTGTTAGCCTTTGCGCTCAGCATTGGATTCCTTTTTCTGTCACCCTGGATGATGTGGCTGTTGACGAATAGTCCTGAGGTGATCGACGAGGCGACGCGGTTCAGTCTTTGGATGGTGGCGACACCCCTTATCTCTTTTGCCGCTTATATTTATGACGGGCTCTTTATCGGAGCGACCAAGACCTCGGAAATGCGAACTGCCATGATGGTGTCACTGTTGGTGTACTTAGCGGCTTGGTGGCTCACCCAATCCCTTGAGAATCATGGCCTTTGGCTCGCACTCATGATTTACTATGTGGCGCGAGCGGTGAGCCTTGGATATTACCAACGCCGGCTCTTCGATTTTAAAGATCACGATGTAAAAACAACGGAGAAATTACGATGAAAATTTCAACCTTGATGAGTTACGCCCATGGGTTTGGTGGCGCAAGCCAAGAAATTGTTGAGCTTGAAAAAGCGGGGTTGGATGTCGTTTGGGTTCCAGAAGCCTATTCTTTCGATGCTGTGAGCGCGATGGGTTACCTTGCAGCCAAGACCGAGCGCATTACGATCGCGAGTGGCATTTTAAATATCTACAGCCGCACACCATCGCTCCTCGCGATGACGGCCGCCGGTCTCGATGAACTCTCAAACGGTCGATTCATGCTCGGCCTAGGCGCATCGGGCCCCCAGGTTGTTGAGGGTTTTCATGGCGTGCCCTATGACGCGCCTGTGACTCGAATTCGAGAAATTGTTGAAATTTGTCGTAATGTTTGGCTGCGAGAAGACAAATTGAATTATGCGGGCAAGAAGTACCAGATCCCGCTACCAAAGGATCAGGGCACAGGCCTTGGTATTCCCCTAAAAATCATCAACCACCCGTATCGCGAGGAAATCCCCATTGCTTTAGCAACCCTCGGTGAAAAGAGTGTTGAGATGACCGCCGAGATGGCCGATGCCTGGCTACCGGCCTTCTTTATGGCCGAAGGCGCCGACGCGGTCTGGGGCGATGCCCTGCGCGCTGGCCAGAAAAAACGAGACCCAGGCCGCCCACCACTCGACATTTATGCGGGCGGCGCCGTCGCGATTGGCGACAACCTTGAGTCCTACCGCGACATGTCACGATCTGGGATTGCGCTGTATGTCGGCGGAATGGGCGCGAAGGACAAAAATTTTTACAACCAAGTCTTTCGAAAATACGGCTACGAAGCGGAAGCCGAAGCCATCCAAGAACTGTACCTCTCTGGTCGTAAATCAGAAGCTGAAGCCGCAATACCCCAATCCTACCTGGATGCAACGTCGCTCGTTGGCTCGCCCGGTTTTGTCAAGGACAGATTGGTCGCGCTCAAGGAACACGGCGTGACCTCGCTGAACGTGTCTTTTCTGGGCACGACCAGTCAGGAACGCATAAACCATTGCGATGCGCTCAAGAATCTGATTGAGTCGATTTAACATCCGACAACAACGCCCGGGTAGCCGTAACCGGCCTGGGCGTTGCGCGGAGCACTCAAAATGGCGCTACCTCCAGAGCAACAGCTCACCCTTATTGCTGATTTTGCAGCAGAAATACTCAACCAGAATGACCTTGACGACATTCTCTGGTTGATTATTGATCGCATCATCAAAGCGCTTGATTTAGAAGATTGCATCATTTATCTGCTGCCGATTGGCAGCGATCACCTCATTCAACGCGCCGCATTCGGGCCCAAAAATCCAATTGGTCGAGAAATCAGCAATCCCATTGCGATTCCTTTAGGAAAAGGAATCGTTGGTACCGCTGCACTTCTTAAAAAAGTACTTGTCGTAGAGGATGCAACGCAAGACGCTCGGTACCTGGTTGATGATCAACCTCGATGTTCTGAAATTTCTGTCCCGATTATGTTTGAAGACCGCGTGCTTGGCATCATCGACTCCGAGCATCCCGACCCAGCCTACTTCAAGGACTGGCACGTTCAGTTCTTATCAACCGTTGCCAATATGACAGCCGTACGGCTT
The DNA here is from genome assembly GCA_017854255.1 of Pseudomonadales bacterium. GTDB lineage: Bacteria > Pseudomonadota > Gammaproteobacteria > Pseudomonadales > Azotimanducaceae > UBA9926. Next base: position 20,900 of record JAFMIA010000022.1, on the reverse strand, counting down.
TCAGAAATCTTGCGGCAAGAAAAAGTGACCGAGGCCCAAACCGCCCTGCAGTCCGTCAGTCTGGCAAACCAAGCAAAGAGCCCTACCTTTTCAAGTGATCAGGATGCACAGGATACCGGCCGCCAGGCGTTTGTAAGTCGACTCAGCCATGAGGTTAAAACCCCCCTTAATGCCATCCTTGGCATGAGTGATCTGTTGCTCGAGGAAAACGCCGCACAAGAAATGATTGAACCTCTGACCATCATTCAACAAGCGGCCTATGGCCTGAACGTGACCCTAACGAACCTTTTGATTTCGCTCTCGCCGCAGGTTGCCCTAGAAACAATCGCCGATGACACCTATGCGCTAATGCCTTACTTGCAAGCGATCATTGATGAAACGACTGCAACGCAGCCTGGACAAATTCTCATTGAGGCTCAGGAAGTCCCAGCCAAAATCACTTTCCGAGGCGAGGTCGTTCAAGAGATTCTAGGCATTTTACTGTCTAATGCTCTGATTCACGGCGGTCAAAACGCGGCCACACTGCGCGTTGCTTTAACCCACTGGCAGGATGATTTTGGCTTGTGTTTTCGAGTCGTCGATACCGGTCCAGGCATCCCGCCCGCACTCAGAGAAAAGATTTTTGAGCTGTTTTATCAGGGCGGCGATTTTTCAGCATCGCCTGGCAAGGGCATGGGTTTAGCCATCGCCAAAGCCCTCAGCGAGCGCTTGAACGGGCGCCTTGCGCTCATTGAGAACGATCGAAGCACCTGTTTCGAGCTGATCGTCCCAGCCCGCCTGATCGCCCGATAGCGCGGACCTTATCAAACAAACTCGCGGTGAAACCCGCGCTAGCGGCCTAAACGCGCTTGCTCGTTATAGCATCCCTTGCAGCATCGTCTCATTTTAAGGCACCCGAATGATCTAATGAAGACCCTTGCGCGTACCTTTGGCTTAACTTAAAAGGATTCCGTAATGCTGCGTCTACTCGCTTTGGCTGCTCACTTCAGCCCCCTCAATCCTGGGCCTTATGACCCCGCCGTCGTTGAATTGATCAACGCCTACTTCCAGCCCGAGCCGCCAAAAATGCGCGCCAGCGTGGCAGTCGCGCCCAGTAGTACGCCGGCCGATGCAATCAGTTTAAAGGCCGCCTAATCCTGAATCTGCGTCTGATGCGTGCAGCAGGCGTCACGGCCGCTCGCGCGTGAAGCCCTAGGCGTTGTGAGCACAAAACGGGCTACTCAGCCGAGTCCGGAGGCGAGCCTTTTCCAAAGGCGACATCTGACATCGCCCAAACCCTGATCCCGCGGTCGAAAGGCGGCGCGATCTCACTGCCTGCATGCGCCACAAAAATAGTTCGACTGTCATTGATACTGCAGCGCAAGGCGCTTAACGGGCCCATTAGACCGCGCCTTACTTGCAACCGTCATCATTCCCAGCTATAAAGCTCGCTCACGAGGCAGCCCAATTGACCACAGCTCCGACAACAGATTCTCGCCGAGCGATGTATCGCGCTTTGTTGCTACCGGTTTACCTTCCCTCCTTTTTAATGTCAGTGTGCCAAGGTGCAGCGCTGCTTTTAATTCCCTTGTATGCCCTCGACCTCGGCGGCAGCCCGGCCGTCGCCGCAATCATCTTTGCTTGCCGAGGTTTGGGTAATATGTTGGCGGATGTCCCAGCCGGTTTAGCCGCAGAAAAATTTGGGGATGCGCGGGTTATGCAAGCGGGCGTTGCCCTCATGATTTTGGCTGCGACCGGTTGCGCCTTCGCCAGCGATCTACTCCAACTGGGCCTGTTCTCTCTGATTATTGGGCTCTCCATGGCGACTTGGCTGCTCGCACGTCTGACGCTGATCAGTGATCTGGTCGCGGTCAATTTTCGAGGACAGGCCCTGTCAACCATGGCAGGGCTACAGCGCTTTGGAAACTTCATAGGCCCTCTTTCAACCGGCTACATCGTATACGAATTTGGCTATACCACCGCTTTTATGCTGATTGCGGCACTGGCCGGCGCAACCTTTTGTTTACTGATGACCCGCGTGATGCCCGGCGAGAGGGAGGCTGCACGATCACAACCGGCGCCCATCTCAACAAGTAGGCCGCAATCCCAAGACAACTCTAAAAACGCGGCGGCGCATCCCATCTGGCAGCTACTGCGCGTGCATCACCGGATCCTGTTGACCGGCGGCACGGTGGTGTTCCTCCTCACCCTGATCCGCGCAGCGAGAACCCTTTTATTACCCCTTTGGGGCACCAGCCTTGGACTAAACGCAGCAGAGATTGGCGCGATTGTGGGCTTGGCTGCTGGACTGGATATGCTAATGTTTCCAGTTGCCGGTCTCATAATGGATCAACTTGGCCGGCGGCCGGCCGGCATGAGTTGTTTGGGCCTCCTGAGCTTTGGCTTACTGCTTTTGTCTTGCACAACCACACCCTTAACCTTTACCCTCGCTGCCTGTGTTGCCGGTCTGGGTAATGGACTCGGCTCAGGCATCAACATGACGCTAGGAACAGACTTTGCGCCGGTTCAGCAACGGGGTCATTTTCTAGGTGTTTGGCGATTAATCGGAGACGCGGGCGCCTTCGCGGGTCCGACGCTCATCAGCCTCATCACCGCAGGCGTTGGCCTGAGTATGAGCATCCTTTGTGCATCAGCATTTGGGTTTTTCGGTTTGGTGATTATGGCTCGATTTGTACCCGAGACGCTTAAAAAGCAGACTTCCAGCGGCGCGACAAAGGACCCCTGTGATCAAACCTCTTAACATTTACTTTATCGCAACCGGCAGCTGGTACCTCTCCTATGGTATGCAAAGCGTTGTTTTCGCTTGGCTGGTCACCATCATTTTAAACGAAACCCCGGATAAGGTTGGCCTAGCCCAGATGGCTTATTTATTACCTGGCACGATCTTCATCCTGATCGGCGGGAGTATTGCAGATCAGTTTGGCGGGCGTAAAATCGCCCTCATTGCCCAGTGCGCGGCCGCCAGCATGGCAGCGGGCCTCGCGGTCTCGATGGCGTTGACCAGCTTTACCTACGATAAATTTCTCGTTTTCGCAGTTTGCATGGGTTGTTCCCAAGCTATTTTAACCCCGGCAAGAGATGGGCTGCTGCCCTTGGTCGCCGATGGGCAAATTCAACGGCGTGTGGTTCAGGCCAGCATGATCCAGTTCGGGATTCAAATGATTGGCTTTGTCCTTGCGTCCATGGCGGATACGGTCGGCGCGGTGATGATGCTGGCAGTGCAGAGCATCGTCTTATCCGTTGGTGCAGTCGCCTACTTTTATCTGGAAGTGCCTTTGGTTAAAAGCGCTCGGACCCAAGCCCGAATGCTCAACCAATTACGGGCATCCATTATTGAGGGCTTCCGTAGCGTCATAGCCTCGCCTGGCATGCGGATGGTGGTCTTGCAAAACTGCGCAATGGGGATCTTCTTCATGGGCTCCTACATTGTGACCGTCCCCCTGCTGATCAGAGAGGTTTATAACGGGTCCTCGACTGAGCTCTCACTGATCAATGCCGCTAACTCCCTGGGCTTATTTTTGACCATTGTGGTGCTGCTCCGGGTTGGTGATATCAAACGCCAGGGGCGGGCCCTGCTGATCGCCCAAGGTTTTGGCGCACTGGTGCTGTCGCTTGCCGCCATTCAAGTCAGCTTTATCACGCTCATGGGCATTTTATTTGTCTGGGGCATGTGCGGCGGCATGGCGATGACCATGGCCCGAACGATCATGCAAGAGCAGTCCGATGAGCATCAGCGTGGCCGCATGATGGGTTTTTATGCCTTCTCTTTTATGGGGTCCGGCCCGATCGGCGCCTTATTATCTGGGTATCTTGTTGCGTGGTTTGGTCCGAGCACAAGTTTGGCGATCGCATCACTATGTATGTTCGTTGTCGTCGTGCTCGTCGGCACCCAATCGAACCTTTGGCACCTCAGCCATAAAGCCAAGGCCTAACCATCATGCCATCAAACCTTTCCGTTGCGTTATGACCCCGCGCACCGCTGACCATCAAGACCTCAAGACAGACCTTAATCGATTGATCGCGTTTCTGTCTGCGTCAGACCGAGTCATTTGTCTAACGGGCGCTGGCTGCAGCCTCGCCTCCGGCATCCCGACTTACCGACGCGAAAACGGGGATTGGCAAGGCCGTAACCCCATCACCCATCAAGACTTTCTTGACACCTTTGAAACCCGTCAACGCTACTGGGCTAGGAGTTTTATGGGCTGGCCTTTAATGAGTACCGCGCGGCCCAACCCAGCACATCGTGCGCTCAAAGAGCTTGTCGCACTTGGAAAAATAGAGACGTTGATCACGCAAAATGTCGACTCGCTGCACGAGCAGGCTGGATTAACCGCCGTAGAGCATTTACATGGTGACTTGAGAGAGGTGACTTGCTTGGTCTGCGGTGCATCAGAGCCTCGAACCCAGTTACAAGTCAGGCTCGCCAAACTCAATACCCATCTGGACCTTGACGGTGAAATCCAGCCAGACGGCGACGCGGAGATACCCCTCGAGGTGATCCAGCAGTTTAAGATTGCACATTGCTTGCTGTGCGGCGGAACGCTCAAACCGAACGTGGTCTTTTTTGGTGGTAAGGTTGATCCCACTCTTGTTCAAAGCATCTATCACGCAATCGAGCAAGCCGATGCTTTGTGGGTGATCGGCAGTTCACTCAAGCTGTTTTCAGGCTATCGTTTTTGTCGTCACGCAGTTGCGTTCGGCAAGCCCATTGCCTTACTCAATCCTGGTTGGACGCGCGCCGATCCAATCGCCGACCTGAAAATAATTCAGCCCGCCGAAATCATCCTGCCGAAGCTTCTAAGTCGGCTCACCAATTCGGCCCAATAATTCAGCCAAAGGCGTAAGCGTTAGATTCAGTTGTGCGGCTGTTTCAGATTCGATTTGATCATCATGATCCAATAACTCGAGCATTGCTCGGGTAACCGGCGGCGACCCCATAACGACTTCGAAAAACCCCGCTATCAAGTAGCCAAGCCCAACCGGTAGTGAGATAACCCATGGCGGACGGTCTCCGTTGGCCTGGGCGCAAAGATGGATTAACGCGCGTCGACTCACCGACTCAGGACCCCCAAGCTCTAATACGCCTGGGACCGGATGCGTGAGTAGTATCCCCAGCGCTTTGATCACATCTCCTGCGTAAATCGGTTGCTCTAGACTCTCCGCTCTAAACGTCAGCGCGAACCGTTTGCGGGCATTGCCAAGCAACGCCCGGCTCGCATAATCGCCTTCGCCCAACACCATTGGGACTCGAAGCACTGTACTGCCGGGCAGCCCTTGCAGCTGAATCGATTCGGCCTTCGCGCGGGATGCAAAACAGGCATTTTGTGAACCCAGATCTGATCCGCAGATGCCCAATGTCAGAATCCGCGGAACCCCGGCGCGCTGACAGGTGGCCACCAAAGCCGCGGCGGTTTCTTCGTGGGCTTTTTGGTAAGGATTTGACTTGGTCGCCTTGATGATCCCCGTAAGATTGATCAAGACTTCAGCGCCGTCGGCCAGACGCGACATCTGCTGCACATCGCCATAAGCCACAATGGCGACTTGGCAAGGCAGTGCAAACAACACCTCCGCCGCCGCCGGCGACCGGACCAACGCGATGAGATCATGTTCCGAGCCAAAGCTTTCAATAAATCGTCGCCCTAAATGGCCGTTGGCACCGGCGATTAAAATCTTCATCGCGAGCTCACCCGATACAGCCAGTAATGCTCAGGCGCTTTGCCCACTGGACGCGCTCGCCCGAGCTGATCCCAACGAGCAGCCCAACTGAGGGCCATTTCCTCAGGATCCGTTATGCGCTCTAAGATCACCGGATACACCAAGGACGCAATCTTTACCCGGGCCAGCTTTGTTTGCGCAACGTAGTGAGACCAAACTTTGCCCTGGCAATTCATACAGCCGATATACAACTGACCATCAAGGTGCCAGCAGTTCACGGTGACCGAATGGGGGTATTGCGGACGGGTTTCAAGCTGGCACTGCCCCGCTTTTTCAACGAACCGCCAGGAAGCGATCGGTCCATCAACCAAGCCGCCAACGAGGCGCGCGCCAGGTAAGCGGTCAAACGGGCCGATGCCCATGAGCAGTGCGGCAACAATCATTAGGCCAATGCTGCGCCAAATTCGAGATAGGCCCGTCATCGGCCAGGGGTGCTTTGTCGGTTCATCATTTCTGTTAAAGTCTCATTTTTACAGCGACCAAGGGCAGGTTTATCATAAGCGGTTTAGTCCAATTACCCAATGTCATCAGCGCCAGTCGATTTGTCCTCAGCGCCTTAATGATCTTGGCCTTCTATCAAGAACTTTGGCTGGTCTCTGGCGCGCTGTTCTTGCTCGCCATCGTAAGCGACCTTTTAGACGGCGCGCTCGCCCGGCGGCGAGATCAAGTCACCAAGATTGGTGGATTGATTGATCATGCGGCCGATGCAACCTTTGTTACGGTGACGATCACCTGCATGGCACTACAGCAAGATCGCTCGCTGCTGCTCTCCATTTTAATCATCCTCGCCTTCGCCCAGTATGTTTTCGATTCCCAAGCCCACCGCGGCCAACGCTTGATCGCCAGTCGCCTGGGACGCTATAACGGCATTGGTTACTTTCTGCTTGCTGGCGCCTTGCTGCTTGAGGAGATCTTGACGCCCCCGCCACCTTGGGACATGGCCTTAATGCTCTTCTATTGGGGGCTGATCATAACGACCGTGTTATCGATCCTCGATCGAGGATTTGCGCAACGTCAATCCTGAACGCCAGCCACCACAGACGTCGCTTCATCAAACAATTGTCGATTCGCCAGAGGTAAAAATACGAGGCCAATCAACGCATTGAAACTAACGAAAAATGTATGCATGACCAATGAAAAAATACCCACCTCCGGAAAGTCTGGGAACAAGACCGTCCAGAGCACTAGGGCCCCAGCGTGGAACGGCAGCGGTAAGGCCGCCGCAATAAAGATCACCGGCAGAAACGCGAGCATCTGACCAAACGCAACGGGCACCGAAAACAGGTTGAGCGACAGGGTGTACACCAAGACAGCCAGCAGCAAATTGGGCGCCTTGAAAAGGAGTATCAGAACGTAATCAAGCGCTCGAGCCTGACGAAAAGCCGAGAACAAACTATTGTCTCTAAACCGCCAACCCGCAAACCAATCGCTGCGAAAGAGCATCAGATGCACCGGGAAGTAACTCGCCGCCACAATGAACACGGTGATCAATATCTGATGCAGGGCGACCTGACTGGAGGCCGCCACGACCAAATCATAATACAGCCAGACCCCGACGGCAGAAAAAATCAGCAATTGGTAAATCTCCACCATGCCCAGCAAGACCATGCTCGAGATCGCTTGCCAACCCGGGATCTCATGACGCCTGAGTAAATACAGACTCATAGCGCCCTTGCCGATCTGTTCATTGATCAACGACAAGATATAAGCACTCGCTCGAATTGGCAGCATATCTCGATATCGAACAGCACGGGAATTAAACCACCGCACGACGCGCCATGTGGCGTGGGTATCCACTAAAAAGAAAAAGATGGAATACGGCATCATGACGCACAACCACAGCACCCAATCAGCGGCGGCAAAAAAATCACCGATAAAGGTTAGCAGCGTCTTGTCTTCGCGCGCAGCAGCCGCATTCGTGCGCGCATAAACCAGATAGAAACACCCTGCCGTGAGACTCCAAAGTAACGCCTTTCCCGCAAGGCGCCGAATACCCGATTTAGGTTGTTGGTCAGATTTTTGATCCATGGTTGATTCACTATCCTTGATTTAGGGTCACGGATTGCTGCACCCAACGCGTCCGCGCACGGCAGTGACAACAATCATTTCAACAAGCAGTAATGCGTTACAGATCACTCAGGAGACGGGATCTAATGTTTCAGCCTCAGCCAGGGGATAGCTCGGAACGACGCAATTGCGACCCGCGTCCTTTGCTTTATAGAGGTTATCATCGGCCAGTCGCAATAGATCCTCTGAGGTGGTGTTGCGGTCTTTGCCATCCCACCAAAAGTAACCAATACTGACGGTTAACTTGGCTCGAATCCCAGCATGGTTAAAGACGTGGTTCTGGACATCTTTACATATCCGTTGCGCCAATTCTTGTACGGCGGTCTCTGTTTCTTCGCGCACCAAAAAAACAAACTCTTCTCCACCGTATCGAGCAAGCAGATCATACCCTCGGATTTTAGTGGTTAACAGCATCGCAAGTTCTTTGAGGACGAAATCACCGTAGGCATGACCAAATCGGTCGTTGACCAATTTAAAATGGTCGATATCCATAAAGAGTAGTGCAAGCGAGGATTGCTTACGAAAGCTGTACTCATGCTCTTTCACCAACGCATCCGCAAAAAAACGCACGTTATACAGCTCTGTTAACCCATCACGAATCGCGAGTTGCCTTAGGGCGGCATGATAGCGCTCGTCTTCCTCGTCGAAGTATCGAAATTTAAAACTCACGCTTCCGAGTTCCAGGCGGTCGCCATCCTCAAGCAACGTTAGATCCGTCAGCAGGGCGCCATTTTGAATAATAAGATTGTCGCGTCGAGAATTGATGCGCCAAGCGCCCGAATCATCTAACTGGAGTTCAGCGTGATGTCGATCAACACCGCGCATGGGCAGAAACAGACCGGCATCTTCATCACTACCAATGATCATCTTTGGGGCCGTTAACCGACATACCGTGCCCAATCCTTCCTCACTCGTAATAATCAAGCACGGAAACGCTTCTTTGACTGCGGACTTCAACACAAATATTTCCTTGTCGCTCAGCGCAAAAACCATTTATAGCATGATCAACCACCATCCCAAAACGCCCAGCAATTGCCCCGGCAGCCTTAGGATCGGGTTTAACGAATGCTATTATTTACCAAACCGACGTTCTCGCTGTTGATAAATGCGAATCGCGCGCCAAAAATCAATCATTCGGAAAGCGGGCCAATAGACTTCGGTAAAGTAAAGTTCCGAGTAGGCACTCTGCCAGAGCAAAAAGCCCGATAGTCGCTCCTCACCAGACGTTCTGATAATCAGATCAGGGTCTGGCACGCCCACCGTATATAGATAATCGGAAAAACGCTGCTCGCTGATGTCCTCTATACTCAGGTCACCAGATTGCACCTCACCTGCAATCCGCTTTACTGCATCGATGATCTCAGCGCGTCCGCCGTAGCTTAACGCAATATTGAGTAAAAATTGATCATGATCCGCAGTCAGGGTTTCAACCAGATCAATCTGATCATTCATTGCCTGACTTAAATCCTCCCGCCGCCCGATAACCTTCACCTTGACACGATCTGCCTTAATCTCAGGGTCGTTTTCAAAGTGTTTCAACTTCGCCATGATTAAGTTCATCAAGTAGTCTACTTCACCTTCAGGTCGGTTGAAGTTTTCGGTAGAGAAACCGTAAAGGGTGACAACCTTAATATCCAAACGCCGGCACCATCGCAGAAACTCCTCAACCCGCTTGGACCCCTCTTCGTGCCCCAGATTTTGCGCAAGACCTCGCCCCCGCGCGAAGCGCCGGTTGCCATCCAATATCAAACCGATATGGTTGGGACTTGGGCCCGTTTTAACTTGTGACCAAAGGAAGCGTTCGTAAAGCCGATACAACCAATTACTCACTGACGCTCCTTATTCACCATGGTTTGCCCCCAGGCATCTTGAAAGACCAACTTTTCGATAGGCCTGCGAGTAATGGGGCCATGACCTTTCAAAACCGGGTATCCGATTGGAATATGCGCGCACGTACCCCAGTCGTCAGGGATCGCGAGCAGGTCCTTAATCGCCGCTTCTTGATAACATAAAAGCGTTGTTAAGACGCAGCCTAGGCCCTCGGCTCGACAAGCAAGCATCAGGTTTTGCACAGCTGTATAAACCGACCCCCCGCCAACGACCGATGGGCGGTCCAAATCTGAATCTGTGATCGCCATTAGGGCGGGATTAAAACAAAAGACGACCATCACCGGCACTTGACCCAAGTGCGCAGCCAGATAATCGCCTGCGCGCAGCATCTTCTGTCGCGCGAGGGGGAGTGCTGAGCCTTGGTCGCGCATCTCCTGGGTATAGGTTGCCCACTCTTGCGCGTAAAGGCCTTGCAAAACGCTGAGCTTCTGCCTGTCTTGAACCGTGATCATGCGAAACGGTTGAACATTGCCGCCCGTTGGCGCCCAACTTGCGGCCGTTAAAACGCGCGCTAACACCGCATCCGAAATTGGATCCGCCTTTAACCGTCGAACCGCTCGCTGAGAACCCATTGCCTCATAAAGATCCATCATCAACTCCTGGGACCAGTGCGACCCACGAATAATCCGCGGTGATCTCCCTTGCCTCCTGACCCCGCACTTTCTATCATAAGTCAGCGTTTAATCCCAGCTTAAGAAAGCGTTGCGCCCGCCGATAACCGGCGATTGAGTCGATACGGGAACACATCCAACACCGTTTGGGCTCGAAGTTGGTTTTGGACGGATTGCCAATACACCGCGGTGAACAGCTCCCCATGTTTTTCTGCGAAGCTCGACAGCAGTGGCCCTTTGGCCAGCAGAAAGTGTTCAAACTCTTCTGGAAACACATCAAACTCGCCAACCTCAAACCAAGGTTCCTGCCCCATGGACGCATTCTCATGGTTGTTGATCGGTAGCGCGCGAAACTGCACATCGGTGAGATAACAAATTTCGTCATAATCATAAAAGATGACGCGTCCATGACGGGTCACGCCAAAATTTTTCGGCAGCATATCACCGGGGAAGATGTTCGCCGCAGCCAATTGTTTAATCGCCAAGCCATAGTCGTCAATAACGAGATCGCGTTCAAAATCACTGCAGGTCTTTAAGTACAGATTTAAGGGCGTCATCAAGCGCTCGACATAAACATGATGCAACACCAAGTCGTCACCGATTAAGGATACCGAGTGACTGGCCTCAGTCAGCAACGTTTGCAAGACATCCTCATCAAATCGAGATGCCGGCAGGCGCAACTCTAAAAATTCATGGGTATCCGCCATGCGGCCAACCCGGTCGTGGGTTTTAACCAGGTGATAAGCCTGCTTCACAGCGGCGGGCGTGACCTTCTTGGACGGTGGAAACCGGTCTCTGATGACTTTAAAGACGATTTGGTGCGACGCCAAAGTGAACACGAGCATCACGAGTCCCTCGATGCCTTCAGCCTTTACGAACAGGTCCTTTGATTGCCCAAGATGTTGCGAAAGTTCGGCGTAAAACGTGGTTTTGCCATGTTTGTAGTAGCCTAAACTGCTGTAAAGTTCAGAAGGTTTTTTCGCTGGCATGAGGCCATTCAAAAATTGTACAACGGCTGACGGCCGGTTCACATTCACCATGAAATAGGCTCGCGTAAAGCTGAATATTCGCGATAAATCTTTTTCATTCCAAAGCACGGAATCGACCGAGACACCGAGCCCCGCTTCATTGTTGAGCGCAAAAGCCAGCGGCAGCAGCCGATTATCAAGGCAAAGGCGACCGATCAGATAAGCGCCCTTGTTACGATAAAAAACACTGCGGAGCATTACCGCGCTTATCGATTTCACGGATTTCAGCGCTTGAATGTTTTCCGTCATGAGCGCCGTTATCGTCTTAATGTCATCTTCAAGACGCGCAAACGGAATATCGAACGGGAAACTCAATAGAATCATTTCAACGAGACTCGAAAGATCCTGAGCCGGATCAAACTGGAACGTTTCAAAGGGCTCTAAGGGCGCCTGCTCGATCATCGCCTGCCGAACAAAGGCCTGTTCATGACTTAAATGCTGCCGGCCGACCAGCTTGCGAAAGATCGTGTTGTAACCCGTTTGTGCCAGTTCTCGGTCGGGCAAGCCTTGGGTTAATACGTCAAAATATCGGCGCGTTGTTGCCCAGTCTTCAAGCGAAAACGCGCTGACTAAAGGTGATATGCGCTGCAGGCAGCCAGCTCTAAACTGACTATACAGTTGAATGCGCGCTCGCGCTGCCGTTTGCGCGCCCAACCAGTCCGAGGCTTCGAATCGCGCTCTTGCGCCGCCAGTAATCGTCTGAAAGTCCTGACGGTAGGCTGAAAAGTCTCGGAGTAATAAGACCGCAACCTGCCAAGGCCGATTATCCCCGCCACTGGCATCGCGTAGAACTTCGGCCTGGCTCGTCGTCATGATGAAGTCACTCACTTTCGTTTGTTGAAACCTGGACCACTTTCCAAAGCGCCCATTCTAACCTGTAGAGATCAAAACGCAGCGCCTTCCGCGCATTTTGACTGCGCTACCAAGGTGCCTGACCATCCCGCCTTACGGCCATACCATTAGCAAGCGTACTTGCGTGAAGGGGTCTAGGCGGCCAACAAATCAACCTCGCCAAGTGGGCAGACCGAGGTCAGTGCGGGCCGCAATAGGTCGCTGTGTCATTTTTAAGGTTGCTGTTGGCCATCTGACTCGGTTATCATTTGGTCCGACCAATATGGTCGAACCAATCTGGTCGAACCAATCTGGCCGAACCAATTTGAACCAAAGGTTTGCAGGATCCGTACAACATAGTGACTTCGCGCAGTCCATTATCGGTCTCAATATGAACGATACAACACATCAAGGGGACGTTACCCCCGCTCGAGCCCAAGAGATTGCAGGGCACTTGCGAGACGAGATCTTGCTCGGCCAATATCGGCAAGGCGAGCGCTTGCCATCTGAACGGGATTTAGCGGCGCGCTTTCAGGTCAATCGAGGGGCCGTTCGCGAAGCCATCAAGATCTTGACTCAGTTGGGGATCGTGAATGTCCAACCGGGCGGCGTTCGCATCCAAGCGATCCATGATGCTAGCCTCGATGTCCTGGGCCCCCTACTAGACTTGGGTGATCAAGGACCCGAAAACCTGACTTCGGACTTGATTTCAGTCTTTGGCGCGCTGCTGGCCCTGTCCGCGAGGCTCGCCCTGCAAACGGCCGATACCACTCAAAAACAGCGTCTCTTGAATATCCTCAACGAATCAACCGCAGACGGCGATCCAAAGGTCCTGAATAATGCCGCCGAGCGGGAGAAGCTGGCACAGTTCGCCAACGCGCTCACGGATATTAATAACAATCTTGTACTGCGCCTTATCGGTAACGGCTTGCGCACGCAAATGGTAGGCCGCTTAGAGCGCCGGCACCCCGCCTCGCCATCGAACGAGGAATTCTTTCGCGCGATGGCCCTTACCATTGAACGCAGCGACGCCAATGCTTTAGCCAAAACCATCATCCAGCGCTTTGATGATATCAAACGCAACATTGACGCCGCTGCAACATCGGCGCCAACCCAATCTAATAGGAATCCCGATCATGCCTAATACTGCCATTAAAGCGATTATTACGATCGCCGTATTGCTCGCAGCCGTTGCCGCCGCGGCGGGGATTATCATGTCCCGACCGATGCCTGAACAACTGACCGTCTCAGAAACAACCAGCGCTATTCGGGCCATGACCGTTGTCAAAGAGTCCCTCAGGTTGAAGATTCGCTCTGAAGGCACTGTAACGCCCAAAACCCAAACAAATGTCATCCCCGAGATTAAAGGTCGCGTAACCTGGATATCACCCAATCTGGTGGTCGGCGGCTACTTCCAAGCAGGCGATCTGCTGGTCACGATTGATGCGGCGGACTACGAGGCGAGAACGGGCCTTGCGCAAGCGCAACTCCTGCGCGCTGAGGCTGAACTAGAGCACAAACGCTTTGAATTGCAGCGATTGCAAACGCTCATAAAGGATAATTTGGTCAGCCAGTCCAACTTAGAGAATGCTGCACGCGCCCATAAAATTGCTAAAGCCAATGTCATTGAATCGAAAATCAATCTAGCCCAAGCAGAACGCGACTTGAGTCGAACGAAAATCACAGCCCCGTTTGAAGGCATGGTCCGCTCTGAATCAATCGATATCGGACAGTTTGTGCAGCAAGGCACGCCAATTGCCTCTATTTATGCAAGTGATGCGGTCGAAGTCCGTCTGCCGATCGTGAACGCGCAGTTGGCTTATCTCGACCCCGCGAACTTGCAGCGCGGTGAACTCGACCCAGCAACCGCGCCGATGATCAGGCTTACGGCCCGTTACGCGGGCACTTCCTTTGTGTGGCGAGGGCAATTGGCCCGAACCGAGGGCGAAATCGATGCTCAAAGCCGCATGATCACAGCTGTTGCTCGGGTTAGACAGGACAACCAATCACCCGATGTCCCTCCGTTGCAGGTCGGCGCCTTCGTCGCCGCTGAGATTGAAGGCCAGTACCTGGACGACATTGTCCGCCTGCCCCGAGCCGCCTTACGGCCCAATAGCCAAGTCTTAATTATCGATGGCGACAATCGGCTGCGATTTCGAGCGGTCAACGTCCTGCGACTTGAAAATGACTTTGTCCTCATCGACAGCGGCCTTGAAAGCGGCGAGGTCGTCAACTTGTCGCCGATACAGACCGTGGTTGATGGCATGCGGGTCTCATTGACCTTTGAGCCGACTGCAGACCGGGGCTAGCCGTTATGGAAAAAAGTATCGCTTGGTTTACCGATAATCCGGTTGCCGCCAACCTGCTGATGTTGATTTTAATTGTGGGCGGTTTTTTTTCACTTAACTCGATGCACAAAGAAGAATTTCCCAGCATTGAGCCGGGCATTATCCAAATCACGATTCCTTATTTGGGCGCCGCGCCCGTTGAAGCAGAAAAAGCGGTCTGTATCCGGGTTGAGGAAGCCATTGAAGGCTTGGACGGCATCGAGCGGATGACCGCTACAGCATCAGAAGGCGTCTGCACGGTCTTTTTAGAAGTCTTTGCCGACGCAGACTTGACCGTTACCCTCAATGAGGTCAAGAGCCGAGTTGATGCCATCAACACCTTCCCCAGCGAAACTGAAAAACCCATCGTCTCCTCCCTGCAGTTCCGCGGTAAAACCATCTCCGTTGTTGTCTCAGGTGAAACGGATGAGGCCACCTTGAAGCTGGTCGCTGAAGGGATGCGCGATGATATCGCAGCGCTTGAGGGCATCTCTCAAGTGAGCGTCAATTACGCCAAACCTTGGGAGATCTCGATCGAGGTCAGTGAACAGGTTCTGAGGCAGTACAGCCTAACCATGACCGATGTTGCCAACGCGATCCGGCGGGCCTCGCTCGACATGCCCGGCGGCTCCATCAAGACCGACGGCGGCGAAGTATTGATCCGCAGCCAAGGCCAAGCTTATAGCGGCACCGATTTCGAGCGCATCGAGATTCTGAGTCGGGCAGACGGCTCAAAGATAACCCTTGCCGACATCGCCATCGTAAAGGATGCCTTTCAGGAAGGTTTTTTGGGTGCCAAATACGACGGTCGACGGGCTGTGACCATCACCGTTTACCGCGTCGGCGATGAAGACACCATCACCTCTGCCGATTCGGTCAAGGCGTATGTCGCACAGAAGTCCGCGGAGGTGCCGGAAGGTCTGAACCTTGATGTTTGGATCGATGAGTCCATCCCCCTCAATCGCCGAATTGATGCGCTCACCAAAAATGCCTATGCGGGCCTTGTTTTAGTGTTGCTCATACTGACCTTATTTCTTCGATTCAAAGTTGCCCTCTGGGTCGCTGCAGGCATCCCCATTGCCGTCCTTGGTGCGATTTGGATGTTTCCCGTTGCGGGATTAAATATTTCCTCCTTAACGGTGCTGGCCTTTATCTTGGTGCTTGGCATTGTGGTTGATGATGCCATCGTGGTCGGTGAGCGCATCTTCTCCTTTGAAAGTAAAACTGGCACCAAGCGCGAGGCCGCCATTCTTGGCGCAAATGAAGTGGTGACACCGGTCGTCTTTGGTGTTTTAACCACCATGGCCGCTTTTTTACCGATCCTCATTTTAGACGGTCGTATGGGCGCTTTTTTTTCAACGATTGGCTGGGTCGTCGTGATTTGCCTGGTGTTTAGCATTGTAGAATGCATGTTGATCCTGCCCGCCCACCTCTCTCACCGCAATACCGAGACGTACCCCTTTAAAGAAACCCGCTTTGTTCAGAGCTGGATCCGCTTTCAATCTTTTTTCGCCGATCATTTACAAGGCTTTGCCGATAACGTCTACCGGCCTTTTCTCATCAAAACACTGCAATGGCGCTGGGTCACTTGGGCGGTCGGCACCGGCATTCTGCTCATGGCCCTGGCTTTGGTTGCCAGTGGTCGCGTTATCTTTCAATTCTTTCCCGCAATCGAAGGCGACCGAGTTTACGCGACACTCCTCATGCCCGAGGGGATCAACGTTGAACTCACCGAGCGCGGCGCCCTACAGATCGAACAATCCGTTGTCGCACTGCGACAGGAAATTGCTGAAGACCTTGGCCGCGATCTGGACGACAGCCCGATTCTGCATGTTTTTGCCTCCATCGGATCCAACGCGGCGCGAAGCTCAGGGCCACCCAGCCGAACCGCCGGCGGCAGTCACTTAGCAGAAGTTGTTTTAGATTTGGCGCCGATCGAAGACCGCCCTGGGTGGACTTCTAATCGTATTGCCAGTCGCTGGCGAGAACTCACCGGCCCCGTCACTGACGCTGTCGATTTACAATTTAACGCTGACTCCTTCAGCGCCGGAGACCCGATATCCTTGCAGATACGAGGGCGTGATGTCGAAGAACTAAAACGCGCCGCCTTGCATTTGCGACAGGAGCTTGCGCAATTTCCGGGCGTCTTAGATCTCTCGGATTCGTTTCGCGCCGGCAAGCAAGAACTGCAGCTGAACATCAAGCCAGAAGCGAAATCGTTAGGCCTCACGCTCACTGACCTTGCTCGGCAAGTCAGGCAAGCGTTCTACGGCGAGGAGGCGCAACGTATTCAACGTGGCACGGATGATGTTCGGGTCATGGTGCGCTACCCAAAAGCGGAACGAGAATCCCTTGGCAACCTTGAAAATATGCGCATTCGGAGCCCCAATGGCACAGAGGTGCCCTTCAGCGCCGTGGCCTCCGTCATACAGGGTAATAGCTACTCCAGCATCAACCGGGAAAATCAGCAGCGCGTCGTCAGTGTTCGAGGCGACATCGATCGCAGCGTGATGGCGCCCGAAGCACTTATTCCGGCGATTCAGCAAATCATTTGTCAAGATGCCTCAAGCTTCTCAAGCGTCGACAACAGTTGTCGCAACGACTTGTTCCCGGGCGTACGCTATCGATTGGGCGGTGAACAACTTGAGCGCAGCAAGGTTACGTCGAGCCTCGGTAAAAATGTTTTGCTGGCACTGCTCATTATCTTTGCCCTGCTCGCGGTCCCTTTGAAGTCCTACCTGCAACCTTTGATTATCATGAGCGTCATTCCATTTGGGGCGGTCGGCGCAATTGTTGGTCACTATATTATGGGCTGGAACCTCATCTTCTTTTCTTTGCTCGGAATCATCGCGTTATCAGGCGTTGTCGTGAACGCATCGCTCGTTTTGGTCGACTTCATTAACCGCCAACGCGCCGATGGCGTGCCGTTATTTGACGCAGTCACCAACGCCGGTGTCGTCCGATTTAGACCGATCATCCTTACGTCCGTTACGACCTTTGTTGGATTGATTCCCCTTATGACTAACGAAGACCCCGAAACCTTCATGTTTATTCCGATGGCGATTTCCTTGGCTTTCGGGGTGTTATTTTCAACGGTCATTACCTTGTTCCTGGTGCCGAGTCTCTATCTCATGCAAAACGACTACTTGAAATTTATCGGTCTGGGGGCAAACCACACAGAAGCCAGCAATGCACCCCTCACCGCTGCCGCCGTGAACCTCACAGCAGACGGTTCTGCACCGATCAAAGCCTGATGCAGGCGGGCTCGCCTGCTGAGCTTGACCGAACGAGCCCTGGCCCTGGCCTTAACCGGTAGCAGCCCCGACGGGTTTGATAGCAGTCACGCCCAATCGATGCGAGTGCCTCGACTGAAGGACAGGTGATCCATAGGTGCTTGTGCCGCGCTACCCCGATTCTGCAGGCGTTTAGTGGGGGTTTGACGCGCTGAGAAAGTCCAGCACGGCCTGACTGAAGGCATCAGGGGCGTCATAGTGCACCATATGGCCCGCGCCCTTGAGTACAATGCTTTTGGCGCCTGCAATAAGCGCCACTCTACGCGCAAGCTCCTGCTCATATAAGCGCTGTTGACCCGCAAGTTCAGGATGCATGAGCAGCCAGTAATCCAGGCCTTCAGAGCCGGTAATCACACAGGTGGCGCAGGTGATCTGACGCAACAGGGCTTCGCTATCTTCATGAGAGAAGGTCGACCAAACCATTTGTGCGCGCGGGTCCCAGCGCCATGACACCCCGCCCGCCGCTGCCGGCGCAATCCCTTGCTTTGCTAGCCGCGCCGCAATTGCGCCGTCTAATCGCGGATTGCTGGCTTGATAACGCGCCACCGCGAATTGCGCATCGGTCATTATTTTACGTGACCGACCAATATGCTGAAGCGCTTGCACCTGAGCGGCTTGCAACAAGGCAAACTGCTCGATGTCCCGGCGCGCTTGCTGCCTAGGTGGTCCGAAGCCATCCACTAAAATGAGACCAAGCAGGCGGTCCCCAAACAAGGCGGCAAACCGAGCAGCAACATGACCGCCGAGGCTATGACCGAGCAAATAGCCCTGCTCAACCTGAAACGCATCGAACACCTGTAGCAGGTCGGCTGTAAAATGTGTCAGCGTATAGACGCCATTTTGCTCACTTAAACCGTGACCTCGTAGATCCGGGATGATGACTCGAAAATCTGACAGCAGCGGCGCCAGCCATTCAAAGCTGCCCCCGTGATCTCGCATGCCATGCACTACGACCAGGGTTTTGGATGCCGACTCATTGTAAACCGCAACCGATAACCGGCAGTCCGCGCCTTGGATGGTGTATCTCACAATGGGTTGCCTTGCTGATTCAAAAAACGGTTATCCAGGCAAAGCCTAACCGCGCCCGAGGGCATAGAACTCTGGATTCGGTCGAATGCTGGCAACATTCGCCAACCGATTACTCATCGCAAAGAATGCCGTAATCGCTAAAATATCCCAAACGTCTTCATGGCTAAAGCCCAGGTCGATTAGGACTTGAATCTCTGCGTCTTCAACTGAGCCCGAGCGCAGGGCCACCGCGCAAGCAAAGTCGAGCATCGCCCGTTGGGCTGCCGTGATATCTGCCTTGCGATAGTTAATGGCCACCTGATCTGACAAAAGCGGATTTTTTGATCTGATCCGAAGAATCGCGCCGTGGGCAATAACACAATAGTGACAATCATTGAGCGCTGAGGTGGTCACAATGATCATTTCTTTATCGGCTTTTGTGAGCGTGCCGTGTTTTTGCTCCAGTAAGGCATCGTGATACGCAAAAAAAGCGCGAAACTCGTCTGGACGACGTGCCAAGGCCACAAAGATATTGGGCAAAAATCCTGATTTTTCCTGCACCGTTGACAGGCGCTCGCGAATATCTTCTGGTAGCGACGCAAGCAGTGGTATATCAAATTCTGATCGAATAATAGGCTCCGCCATCTTACAACTGCTCCTTTCGCGCAGCCCCTTGCGGACTGCAACCTTTATTGATGGGACCCTAACTAGGGCAACAATTTCTTATCGTTCAATGGTTGTTGCTGGATCATACTCGTGCCCATAATAACTGGCGATCGACAATCCAGCGGCGACACTGGTAAAGGGGTCATGCACGACAACCCGTCCGGGAAACCGGGCTTCAAGGCACAATCGGATCGATGCAATCAAGCTGGAGCCACCGGTCCGAATCACCAAATCCACGTTCGACTGATCAACGCCAGCCCGTGCTAAGGTTTGATCGATTAGCGTCTCGATTTGAGCCAATAAATCTTGTAACAAATCGTTAAATTCTGGCAAGCCCATCGCAATGGACAAATCGAGCTCAGGCACATCAATGATGGTCTCTGAGGTCGTTGAAAGCGCTGCTTTGGCAGTCCGAATCGCTTGAAAAACGCGATAACTCAAATTGTGGCTAATCAGTTCTTCAAGCCGCTGAAATTTCTCCGCCGCGGCGCCCCCTTGTTGAATCCCATCGCGAATTTTAGAGCGATACTTGCCCTGGTTCAGCGTGTACGTTACGGGCCAATTGAGCAGCAGCGCCTCGAATTCATCAAACGGAAACTCCGTCTCAATCACTTCCCCGTCGACCCGTCGCACCCAGCGTTCGCCTTTACCAAGATGCGGCGAGATGAATCGTTTGAAAATCAACTGATCAATATGGTCACCGCCAATCGCCAAACCACTGGTGACCAACACCGCCATCTGAAGTCCGTTGAACCGAACCAAGCTCAAATCAAGCGTGCCGCCCCCGAAGTCGAAGGTTAACGCAAGGCCCTTTTGCTGCTCGACGCCGGAACGGACGTTTTGCACCAAATAACTCAAGGTCGCAGCGAGTGGTTCTGGATAAAACCGGGTTGATTTCAAACCGGCATAGCCGGCGGCCTCAGATAATCGTGCCAGCGCGACCTCACTTGCCCCACTGGGGCCTTCAAAATGGACCGGCCGGCCGATAATCACTTGATCATGGGTCAACGAGACCACGCGCTCAATGCTTTGGCGAATCGCTTTCAGCATTGGCGTCAATAGGGCAACCAATCGAAACGGATGATCAAAAACCATAAGCCGCTTCATCTCAGCGTTACCAATTAAGCGTTTGACCCCACGGAACAAACGTCCGGGTAGGCCTCGGTCAATAACCGCCGCGCCATAAACGGCACTTGTGGTAATTTCGGGTTGAGAAAAAGGGTCCGCGGCTTCAGCCTCACCCGTGACGAGCGACGCTTGAGCGATCACTTCAGGGGTGAGCTCAACGATTCGATCCTGATTTTCAAGGATATATTGACGAATTGCAGCCGTGCCGGTTCTGGCACGCAAGACGCGGTCCAAGTGAACCGCGGTTGGCATCACCACGGTCTCTTCTTCCAGCGCAATCATGTGGACATCCTGCCCATCAAACCAGGCCGCTGCAGAATTTGAAGTCCCAAAGTC
>JAFMIA010000083.1 GCA_017854255.1 Pseudomonadales bacterium | reverse complement strand
GACCACCCTGACCCTGACGGCATCGCCTTTGGGGGCCGGCACGTCCACCAGTACGGGGGTTTTATCGATGACCTTAATGGCTTTCATGGCGCACCTCGCTTGACCACGCTTGTTTCCTTGTGTCACTCAAATGCCGACCAACAGGACCATTCAAGAGGGTTTGCCTGCCCGTATTGGTTCGCGCATAACCTTGGCACACAACGCGTGTTCTGTCATTCGGGGTACTCGGGTTATACAACGCGTCGCGCTGTGCTACCGGCCAAATGCCCACGCGCCAAGGAAGATCCGTTTCTGCTGTTCATCACGGCGTTTAGACAAGGCCCAAAATCTGATTGACGGATCAAGCCAGCCCAAGGTCATGGTATGGCAAAAGGACACATCACCGGCGTGGGTGTAGAGCCTTTTTTGGCGGCAGCAATCCTATCAGCGGTTAACGACATGCGCGTCAGGATAACGGCTGTTCAGCCGCCTGATGGGCCTTGTTAGAACGGCGTGCTTTACCGGGCGCAATTGGCTCAATCTATTTGGGGCTGGGTCACATAGATCGGTTTGCTTTTGCGAGGGTACCCGTCAGGCGATCTCTCCGCTGCGATGGGATTAAACAGGACAACCTGAAAATTTGCGGATTGACGCCGAGTATCAGCCAAAATGCAGCAACAATGATCATAGTGCGGGCCAAGGCTGCTTGGATCTAGGCCTTAACAGACTGCATCAATTGCAGTCCGTAACAGGTGCAGGCTAGCGCTCAGTGCAAGGCAAAGAAGAGATACATGCCCAAGGCAGGCAAGGGGTTTTTTACTTACGCACCACTCGACGGGGCGCTCGGAGAATGTCGTCCAATAGCCGCGGCTTACTGGCTTGGCTTGGATTGGGCGCGCGCAATTGCTGCTTCCGCCAGCTTGCGCTCCGTGCCGTCCAGTCTTGCTTTCATGCCCCGGTTCATTTCATCCAGGATTTTGACCGCAAACGCGTTGTTTTGGATTTTGTCCCAGTACGAGGCGACGCGCGTGCCCGATTTGATAGGGCTATCAAAACCAAGACGCGGCACCGTACTGCTGCACATCCACAATGCTGGCACCAGGGTGCAGTCGGCGCGCGTCAGTGAATCACCCACAGCAAACTCGCCACCACCAATATGTTGCTCCAGCGCCCCAATCCCGCGCCTAACCTGTCCGATGAGCAGATCAAGCACTGCTTGCACCCGTGTTTCCGGATTGGCCTGGCTGAGCGACATAAAAATGTTATTCATCAAATAAATGTCAGCAATTCTTGAAACGACTCGAACATCAGCGCGTTCCTTGAGAGAGCCGCCGGTGAGCGCCTTGTCGGGAAATCGTTCGTCAAGATACTCAGCAATGACTTCTGATTCGGGGATCAGGCCTTCGTCCACTTCTAGGACAGGGATTCGGCCAATTGGCGAAACCTCGTTCATTTTGCCCATCATGAACTGTACGGGCAGATCGAAACTCAGCGCATCCTGGATCCCCATTGCATAAATCTGCATGCGTACTTTGGCGCTGTAAGGACTGAGATCGCCGGTATATAACTTCATAAATCCCCTTTTGGCAGCGGCCTGCCATTTTAGAATTGAACTGCTTCGGAACGATGCATTGGCTCGCCCCGTACATCATGACCGCTAAAATAACATGTAAACGATTGCAGCGAACCCTCTTTACCTTAGGCCCGCTAATCTGCCGACGCGCCGCGATGGATTGTCCGGCCCTGATTCGGGCCGAAGGGTAATTGAGGGTAGAAGGATAGGAGGGTAGAAGGATCGCCGGGTCTAGCGTCGCGGGAAATGGTGCTTCGTTAGCGCGATTGCGGATCGCATCCTAGACGATACATTTTACTAATTTCAGGCTCCTTGTTACGAGGGTTGCGGCTTGACCCGCTCGTGATATTTCAGTTAGCGTTAATCCATGCCGAACGTGCTCGATATGATTCCCGAAGCGCTCCAGGAAGAGGTGAACGCTGCCTTGACTTGGTTTAATGCGCACGAAA
Source organism: Pseudomonadales bacterium (assembly GCA_017854255.1). Taxonomy (GTDB): domain Bacteria; phylum Pseudomonadota; class Gammaproteobacteria; order Pseudomonadales; family Azotimanducaceae; genus UBA9926. The sequence goes on along the minus strand of JAFMIA010000083.1, from coordinate 10,014 downwards.
ATGCGTCTTTTGAAGTGACTGGGATTGTTGATCCGCCAGCTGCTGCAGCCAAGGGCGGGGATCTGCGTTTGGTGCTCTGTGGCGGCGGTGTTTGTCGTCAGGAAACGTTTCAGGTTAACGGTTTATCCGATCGGCCAACGGTGCGTTGGTTAGGCGTCGATCATGTGCAAGACAGTGTTGGCATCGCGGAACTTGATCCCCCGCCTGGGGCGCGTAAGACATGGCTCGCAGACGTAGTCGGACAACATGATTTTACGGTGTTGTTGTTTTATCGCGGCTTCTGGTGACCGCCTTGCCGCCTCGAGTTGCGAGGCTACGTGTTAAGTGGTGTGGTCGATGCGATTCGGGCCGCGGGCGGAGAAGTCTATGCTGTGACCAGTGAGCCCCAGGCGCTAGCTGCTCGTGCTGAAGAGGAGTGGGATTTGTCTTTTGAGTGCGTGGGCGACCCGCATCAAGAGATTGCCGGTGCAGCACGTCATCAAGGTATGTTGGATCTGCGGACAAGCGAGGTTGGCGAGTTTATAACACGCGACACCGCTTGGGTCGTTAGCCATCCTAAAGGGTTTTATCAGCCCGGTGTGCTCGCATTGAATTCTGAACGTTTGCTGTATCGTTGGGAGTCGGTTCCTAATCGAGCCAATATGGGTGGCGCTGGCGGCAGACCGACTGAAGATTATGTTTGGGGTGAGATTCAGACCGCTCTGGCCGATACGGCAGCCCCTGACGCGGCGTTAGATGAGGCACCGGTTACGGGGGGTAAGGCACCGCCTTTTTTTATGTTCTCTTTAATGCTGATGGCGCACGGTTGGTTTTTGCGTCCCAAAGCATTCACTTATCAGGGCGATGGTGTAAATCCAATGCAACGTTTCCCGTTAGTGCTGATGCGCCTTCTTGTTTTTATTGGGTGCTGGATTACAGCGTTTATGCTGCTGCCCAGTAGTTGGGTCAGTCTCGCATTGGCCTTGTATGCGCCCGTTATGATTCTGGGCATTCGGAAGGTCTACCGTACTTTTGCTGTGGAGACTCCGGAGTAACGACTCTGCCTCGCCCGTGGATATCCACCGCGGGCAGTGATGCTTAAAAAATATCTAATCCCGTAAACACGCTGTCTGTTCAACCCTTCGATCGGACGAGCTTGGTGCTTCCAATGACGATAATGAAGCGGATTGCAGTGCCGGCACGCTATGGCATTGGTGATCTGATTCGCTGTGGGTCTAGTCGTCGATGACGACAAATTTATTTTGCGGGGAGTGCTCTGGCGCCTGTTCATCTCGGCAGACGTTGAATTGGGCTCGTCGCAATTTTTTGTGTAATGGTGGCTAGGTCGGGTAAGGCGGTTGACTGAGCAATGCGCTATTGCCATCGGTAGAATCCGTTCGGGCTTGGAGATGGACAGCAATTGATCGGCAAAACGTTAAGTGATTTTCAAATACTCAAGGTTTAAGGTTTTCGAGACATTAATAATGAGTTACATTAGTAAAGCGTTCAGAAAGACGCCAGTGGGTAATAAAATCAGGAATAGTTGATCAGGAATAGCGGTATGGTAGTCGAAAGAGATCATCACGGCTTTGATGCGCCAGCACCTTTGGGTCACCCAGGGCGAGCGAGTCTGCCGGAAGGACACTCAACGGGTCCGGAAATCGGTGAACGGCTACCCGATTTTATGTTGCCGAGTACTAGCGGTGCATCGATTGACTACCACGATGATCGAGCGGGTCGAAAATCCGTGGTTGTTTTCTTCCGGTCAGCAGTCTGGTGACCCCCTTGTTGGACGCAGCTCGGTGAGCTTCGCGACGCTTTAAGCAAATTTATCGACAAAGATATCGCTTTGTACGCTATATCCTATGACGATCCAGAAACGTTGGCCGAATTCGCTGAAAAGCAAGGTGTCCATTTCCCATTGCTGTCAGATATTGATTCAAAAGTGATTCGACAATTTGGGATTCTTAACGAGCAGGTCACAAGGAACGACGCATTGCTGTACGGTATTCCGTATCCCGGGGTGTACGTCACCAACGAGACGGGTACGGTGGTCGCCAAGTTCTTTCACGACTCATACAAAAAGCGTGAGAGTCCCGAGTTCTATATTGACGCAGCGCTGGGTCGACTTAGCCTAGACGAAAAGGCACCCCAAGTGTCGGGTGGCGATCAAGATATCAACCTCACCATCGCCGTACATGGGGGCAACGGCACCGTCAGGCAGGGGATCGTGCGGCATCTAGTGGTGCGTTTCGAGTTGCCAGAAGGCTTGCATATCTATGGCCCGCCCGTGCCAGAAGGCATGATTGCCACCCAGGTCACGATACAAGGACCTGAGGGGCTTGCTTTGATGTCGCCCGAGTTGCCGGCAACAGAAAAGTTAACCTTGCCGGGCGTTGCAGAATTGAATGTCTGGCACGGCACGGTTGATCTTACTTATCCCTTTTACGCAACAGGTGAATTGGCCAGCGAGTGCCGACCCCTTGACGTGCCCAGCATCGACGTCAAGGTAACGGTGCGTTATCAAGCGTGTACGGACCGGGAGTGCTTGCTGCCAAAAACAGAAAGCTTCACGTTGTCGTTGGATCTAGACGTCATCGATATTCCAGCGATTGATCTGCACAAGGGTCACGGTCAGCGTGAAGGCAACTACGATGGCGCGCCAGCGCTGAAGCGACTTTTGGGGCGCAAAATCAAACAGAACCCACTAGGCCTGCCAATATTTTTGATAAAAAGCCTGTGGTTGCAAATGGGTGCTTTACTCAGAAAGCGGCAACAAAAAAAATCGCAAAATAAGCAATAACCCATAAAGGCCGGCTTACCGACGCGTTCATGGCAACCACAGAACGAGGTTTAAAAAATCAGCGTGCTCAATATTTTAAGTGCAGTAGGACGGGCCCAGTTAAGCCGTACAGCACAAAAAGCAGGGTCTGAATGAGTGCTTTGGCTTGCGATTAAGGGGATTTTTTGGGTGGCATCCAGCAGGGATGATTCGGTTGCGGGTCGTTCAAGGCTGCTCTTCGTCCGCGTAGCCTGTCAGTTCCATGTATCCACGGCCCAGTCTATCGCCAGTAGGGCTCATAACCTCGACTAATCCCTCCCAATATCGAACTGATAAATCGATCGTTTGATCATCGACTAGGGCATTGATGATAAAGGTCTCGCCATTCATTGTCAGAGACCACGCAACTGGCCATCGCGCGCCGCGCTCATCCTGATAAAAACGCTGTGGACTGAGCGTAAAATCGCTCGATTGAAGGATTTTAACGCCTGGGTCGCCCTGGCCAATAACAGGGCGTCCGTCAAGGTCTTGAGGCGCCACCAGCAAGCCATGATCAAAGTCATCCCGTGCGCCGTCGTATCTGCGAAGGCGAAAAGCCATGATGCTGCGCGCATCATCGAGTTGCAGCGAAAACCAATCCCAACCGGCCAACGATTCATCAAGGACCGAGGTGCTCCACTCTCGATCGAGCCAGCCCAGCCCCGTGACGGTAACCACGCGATCGTTCAAGCGTAAGCGACCCTCAATGCGTAGCCGCGGAATGGAGTAGTAGTAACTTGCTGAGTCCGGACCCTTTGCAGATAGACCGCGATCACCCTGCAAGACAATGGGTCCTGTCTGCTGGATGTGTAAATCAACCTCAAACTGCTCAGGCTCTGCAGCCCGTAAAGTCAGACTGATTGGACTCTGTGTCGCGCCCGTGAGCGTCCAATCTTCAATAACCGCTGCAAACTGCGCACCCGACGTGACACCCGCCAGATCAGGATGACCGCGGGCAAACCGCTCGGCTTCGAGGTGAACGCCTGTCGCAACATCGGTAATTGCCAAATGCGCGAGATAAGCCTGACCCGTGTGCCAAGGCCCATCGCCGGTTGGAACGGGGGTCAATGCCTGACGGAACTGGGTAAAGTGCACGCCATACTCAAGGCCTTGGTCATCGGTCAGCACGGCAGTCAGGTACCACCACTCGCTCCGATATGGATTATGAGCCCCGTGGTCGCGTGGAAAAACAAAGTCTATGGGGGTTTCGGCGCGGGCAAAGCCGTCGCTGTTGGGTGACCCAAGAAGGCTGTTAAGTCGAAGCCCCGTGACCGTTGCAGCCGCTGGCGATGTGTCCGGCTGACATCCACCGATCGCGACACTGATCACGATCAGTAGCGCCGAGGCTGCGCGCAGTCCGTTGAATCCTTTAGCGGCCACCGAACGCACCTTCCTCTGCATCGCCAACCTGAAGCATGCCCGCGATTACGGCCGCAAGCATGCCCCAAGCGCAGGGCCACAAAAGCGCGCCGGCCGATACTTGTAATTCAATGGTCCAGCCGAATGCTCTGGGGTTAATGACGTTGCAGAGTATCCAACCGAACATCACGCCTAGGGGCAAAGCAACGATCATCGCGACAGCGCCCAAACCAATCCCCATAGCCAGGTTCATTAGATGCTGCTCGACTCGATTGACGCCCAGCGTGTTGAGCAACTGTCGTCCGGTCTGTCGATTAAGCCGCAGGGTTGTCACAGCAATATAAACACTGATGGCAGCAACCAAGAGCGCAATCGTGATGAGGACAGTGGTAATGGCAAACGTTTGATCAAATACATTGAGCGCGATGCGCCGGATGTCCGATTGCAAACGGATTTCGAGGGTCGAAGATGACGCTTTTAAGGCGCGGGCGAGGGCCTTTGGCGAGTTGCTTTCAAACGCGACAGAGGCCATTTTCAATTCAGCACCCATAGCTTCTGCGATGGCGCTTTGATCATCTACAATGAGCCTTGGTTTTAAGTCCCCAAAGGCAGAAAAGGTGCCGGCGACCGTCATCGTTTCTCCGAGAATTCTGAGAGTTTCTTGAGGCAACACGCCGAGGGTTCTAGCGGCTTGTTCGCTTAGCAGCACCTCGCTATCGCCTAAACGCTTGTCGTGGGCGTAGCGGGACGACTCAAAGGCATCCATGTGGGTCACGTTCAGTTCCACTAAGGCGCCATCGACCCGAATATCGGCACTGCGATAGTGCTGAATTCTACTGGCTTGAGCGACTGACCCAGGCGCCTTGATCACAGCCTCAAGAGATGCCGGGTTACCCTCCGCGATCACGTCATATTTTAAGCGGTGGTCTAGCATCTGACTGAAATCAAGCCGAAAGCTGTCAACCATCAAACCCACACCGATGGCGGTTGCAATCGATAGCGACAATCCCGCGAGCGCGACACTCAGTTCTGCAGGATGCCAAAGCGCCTCTCTAACCCCAACGCGCATCAAGTACGAGCCACCAATATTGGATGACCAGCGCTTTAATCGAAGCAGCAGTGGTCCGATGGTTTGACCTGCAGCCAGACTCAGTACGGCGATCGCGAAGAACCCTCCGGCAAGCCCCGTCTCGGGCTGAATGACGCAAATCAATCCGCAGACCAATAAAACCAGAGTGGCTAAGAGGGGTGCGAGGGTTTGCGGCTGGCCTCGCTGGGACCGTCTAAACGCCCAAGCGCCACCAACCAAGCAAACCGCCAACGCCGATCCAAAGGCTTTAATAACGACCCAGCCGCTAAGATCCAACGCCACCGCATTCCCTGGTACAGACATCGTCAGAAGTTTTGTTGCCAGCCACCAACCCAGGATCAGACCGAGGCCCGCTGCGATGCTCGCGATAACCCCAATTGAGCCTAAAAAGTAATTTCGGAGGTGCGGCCACTCAACCCCTAACCCATGGAGCCGATCAAATACCGGCCAAAGACGGCGCAACCAAGATACGGCGACTTGATAAATCAAAAGCCACGCGACGAGCAGCGCCAGCATCCCGAGGGCTGCAATGTTAAATAGAACGGATTTTCCAAATGCTCGAGCAGGGTACTGCTCTGCCGTATTGACCAGTTGCCAACCCGGGCCAATATCAAGGTTTGGCTTAGCAATGGGCAATCCAGCGCCAAAACCCGGCAGTAGATTTTCAGCCACCTCGAGGCCGTGCGCGAAAGCCTGTCCGATCACAAGGCCAATATAAGACAGTTGATGATCCGGCCAGTCCAGAAGGTCATGCGCCACCGAGATGTCCGACAATAAGGTGCCCTCGGGGGCCTCAATGATCCCGTTGATGGGCAGCGAGAGTGTGTCCTTAAGACTCTTATCGACCCAAACACCGTTGAACGCAAATGCGCCGGACGCCGTTGGAATGTCACCCGAGGGCAGTTGCGAGAGCAGATCGATGCCCAGCACGCGGACGCTCACGTCCGCTATCTGCGCGGTTTCATCCACCACAGGCGATAAGCGCTCAAGGGTTGGCAGCGCGCCGGATCGCCACCTTCGTCGCAGTTCAAAGTAGTCATGGGTATGGAGGTTTTCCCGGTGCAAATAATAGCTGAAGTCAGCGAGGCTGCTGGGCACCAAACCATCGAGTCGACTCGAAATACTGGCGCTGACGAGGTGAACACTCACAATGGACGCGACACCGAGTGCCATGCCAACGAGCGCCATCGCGGTGGACCAGGGCGTGCGCCTAAGAAATCGCAGGAGGGCTAGCGGGATCATGCAGGCGCAAGGCTTGCAGAAGGTCGCGCGTCCAAATGCAATCGGGTATCCGCCATGGCGGCAATCTCATGACTATGGGTGGCCAGGACCAGCATGATATTTTGATCTCGGCAGCTTGAAAAAAGCAGGTCAGCGATTTGGGCGGAATTTCCCGAATCAAGATTGCCCGTTGGTTCGTCGGCCAACAGCAGGGGGGGTCTTAGCAAGACAGCGCGCGCTACGGCGACACGCTGTTGCTCTCCGCCCGAGAGTTTTTCAGGAAAGTCATGCAGTCGGTCCGATAAGCCAAAGTCACCCAGTAGTGTTGATGCGAAGGCCTCAAGATCCGGCCGTCGATTCAAACGTGCAGGAAGCCGGACATTCTCCAAAACAGTAAGGGTCGGCACCAGGTTAAAGAATTGGTAGACATAGCCAATGTGCTGGCGGCGAAACGCGGTTCGCGCACGCTCATTGGCGGCGCGATAGGAAAAAATTTTGTCTTGGATTTCAAGCGTGATGTCGCCATCATCAAGCTCGACCAGACCTGCGAGCGCGTTCAACAAGGTCGACTTGCCTGAACCGCTGGGCCCTGTTACGGAAATTGACTTGCCAGCAGCGACGTTGAAGGAGAGGTCGCGGATAACCTCAATCTGTCGATTGCCGTCTTGATAATGTTTACTGATCTGATGAACCGTCAGCGCTGAATGGTGAGTCATTAGCGGGATTACTCGTTGAAGTGGAACAAACGCCAGAATAAAACAGTCGGGCCTTCAGAAATAGCGCGATTAATTGTGGGGTCGACGCACGAATTGCTCGCGTCTGACCCATCTTATCCCGAAAGGTCGCGCAATAGGCGTCATTGGCAGCTCGGGACGAGTGGCCGTGCGTGTTGCCTCGAGGGTTGTACGCACGCGAGCTTATGGGGTTTACAATCGGGGCGGGCGGCTCAGTCGGTAATCGATGGTGGGTCGGCTGAAAGGGGAACCCTTGATGGCTCGAATCGGAAACGGCCTGTGATAGGGGAACAGCTTCGACCTATTGCGACTAGATTAAAGGGCGCCAAGGTTGGTAACGTGGTTGAACGTTAAGGCGTATGGTTCGCTAAAAACGGATCACGACGTCGCGCCTGAAATGGCTGGACGCTGCAGTGGCTGCAGGGCCTGAACGGCGGCGAGTCATGATACAAGCCAGGCAAGCGGCGCCCGCGCAGCGTGCTGGTAACATTCGTTTAGGGGAATCAATGATAACAAAACGCCGATTTATTCAAGGCACGTTGCTGGCGACTTTGCTGCCCATGAAGTTCCGACTGTTGGCCGAGGTAAACACAATGCAACCTACTGTAGAAAGCGCGCTGGAACATAGCATTGCAGAAATTATCAATGAGTATGCCGAGCAGGGTATTCACCGCACCGGGACCGAGGTTGATCATCACAGTGCTGATTGGCTCATACAAAAAATTGAAAGCCTTGGTGTCGCCGCGACGGATACAGCGTTTGAGTTTCAGCGATTGCAGCCCATTACGACCCAATTGGTGATCGGCGATGCTGTCGTTTCAGGTGTGCCACTTTACGACTGCCACTACACTGACGCGGTCGGTCTAACCGGCAGTATCGGTGAACTCGGCAGTAATGCTGATATTGGCGTCATCATGGCCTTGCCGTTTGACGCCGCGCCGAATGTGCGGCGTCTCTATGAATCGAGAAAAACCGCCCAGCACAAAGCAATTGTTGTTGTCACGGATAGCCAGTTGCCGGAGGAGGGTGCGGCGTTACTGAATGCCGAGGATTTTACAGCGCCTTTCGGTCCCCCGGTATTACAGGTGGCCAATAAGCATTGGGCCTCGATCCAAGCTGCGATCAAATCAGGACAGCAAGTGGGTTTCGTGCTGCATTGTGAATATGTGAAAGCAATCGCAAGAAACGTAGAAGCGATCATTAAGGGAAGTCGCCCTGAGCTTGCGCCGGTTGTTGTGATGACCCCCCGCAGTGGTTGGTGGATGAACGCGTCTGAGCGCGGTGGTGGCATCGCGTGTTTTCTAGAAATCATGCGCGCCGTGAAAGCCTCGCGGCCAAAAAGAGATGTCATCTTCACAGCAAACACCGGCCATGAGTTAGGGCACACGGGTCTGAGTCTATTCCTTGACAACAATCCAACGTTAATAGAAGACGCGCTTATCTGGCTGCACCTTGGCGCCAATTTTGCCGCTAAATTTGGCTCCCAGGTCAGGCTTCAATATTCGGATGACGACGCTGTCAAAAGCCTTGACCCCTGGCTTAAACAAAACGGTTTGACACCAAGCGCTGTAACGCCGATTGGGCAACGTCCCTTGGGCGAGGCGCGGAATGTTTATGATGGCCAAGGCCGGTTTGTTTCGATCCTTGGCGGGAACGGTTTGTTTCACCATCCCGCAGATCGGTGGCCCGAAGCGGTTGATTTACCGGTAGCCACGAAGTGGGTCAAAGCGTTTATGCAATTGGCTGTCGCTGAGGCAGGTGACGCGAACGGGTAAAGCAAGCGATCGGTATCTAGACCAATGAGATGGGAAGCGGCGTCACAATCGCCTTACGCTTTCGAATTGGCTAGTCCTAAAATTAGGTGCGACAATCAAGTGCATCAGGGGCCAAACCTGAATGCAGACTCGGATTTCTCAGGGCGTAATCGGCAGGGTTTCAAGCAACGCATTCAACGCACACCAACCGGGCGCCGTTTCTAGTCGGTGATTATGAGTCGGGTTGAAATGAGATCGGTCATCAAGCGCCATGCCGTTAACGCTTGCAAAGCCCATTTCAAGTTCCGCCCAGAGTCTTGTTCCGCAATCTTTGCAAAACCGACGCCGGTTGTCGCGCCCCTTATCAGACTTAACACTAAACCCGCCAGGCTCTCCCTTGGTCAGCGTGACGCTCTCTAGCGGGACGATGTATGCCGTGTAAAATGCCGAGCCGCTAACGGTTTGACAATCGGTGCAATGACACAATATCTGCATTACGGGTTCGCGATTTGTTTCAAATTGTGTGCTGCCGCACAGGCAACCGCCTGAGATCCGATCTGACATGATGGCCCCCTTTGATTCGAGCACTGTTGGGTTTCTCCTAATAGGATGTCAGGTCTTATCGGTTTTGGCGACACCCAGGCGACATTGATTACCTTGCTGGTGCTGAAAGATCGCGGATAACAAGCGGGTAGATCCGCGTCGCCAAAACAATTCAGATGGCCTCGCCTGAGTTTCGCGGTATTGGCTTCGCCTCAAAAGAAAACCCTATTGGGGATGGCGACGCGCAGTGAGGCGCACCGCTGGATACCCGCGTCGTCTGTCCACCTGAGCACTACGGACCAATGCGATACGACCCATACAGCGCCCAAGGCGTGCCCGTGGCAGGGCACAGGGACGGCCCAAACGATTAGCAGGGGGCATCACCCATTGACCTTCAAAGGGTTAGCCGCGTCCATCTGATTTACCGTGAGGCCCAGGACTGTCATCCCGTGCTGAAATCATAAGGGCTCAATTGCCAGCCCGAGGAATTGCTGAAAGCGCAGCCTGATAGGC
>JAFMIA010000082.1 GCA_017854255.1 Pseudomonadales bacterium | reverse complement strand
GCTTTGCGTTAAAGAGGTGAGGTTAAGGACGAGCCGGTTAAATTGATCAACAAGATAGTTAAAAACAATATTTTGAATAAAATGCAACTTTTCTCCATTATTAGGGTCAATATTGGAGTAATTCCGTAGTTATCGTATTTCTGTTTTGTTAAGATCTGCGCCGCGATGGGATTAGGCCGAGGGCTTTGAAGGAATAAGCTCTGCAGGAGGCAATCGCTACTATTGGGGATGCTGGACATGGTAAAGCAGAAAACATTAAAAAATGTGATCCGGGCGACAGGCATCGGGTTGCATACGGGTGAAAAAGTTTATTTGACGCTGAGGCCGGCCCCCGTGGATACGGGCGTGGTTTTCATTCGTTCTGATCTTGATCCTATGGTTGAAATCAAAGCGCTTAACACTTCCGTTGTTGATACCAAGCTTGCAACGACCATTGGCGAGGGTTCCGTCAGAATTTCGACCGTCGAACATGTGCTAGCAGCCTTCTCTGGGTTGGGTATTGATAATGTCTATGTTGAGGTCAGTGGTCCGGAAATGCCGATTATGGATGGCAGCGCGGCAACTTTTGTCTTCTTGGTCCAGTCTGCGGGTATTGAGGCGCAATCCGCGGCTAAGAAGTTCATTCGGATTAAAAAGCCGATTCGGGTAAGTGGCGCTGATGGGTTAAACGATTATGGCCAGCGGGTTGAATTGTTGCCCCATTCAGGCTTTAAGGTCAGTCACACGATCATCTACGATAACGCGGTGATTAAAGAACAACATGCCAGTATTGATTTTGCGAACACCGATTTTGTGAAAGCCGTCAGTCGAGCTAGAACCTTTGGGTTGATGCAGGAATTTGAGCAACTTAGAGAAATGAACCTGGTGCAAGGCGGCAGCCTTGATAACGCCATCGTTGTAGATGAGTATCGGGTTCTAAATGCCGATGGATTGCGTCATGACGATGAGTTCGTAAGACATAAGATTCTCGACGCCATCGGTGATTTGTACTTGCTGGGACACAGTATTCTTGGTGAGTTTGTCGGCTATAAATCCGGACATACGGAGAACCACGCACTGCGAACTGCGTTATTGGCCCAGCCAGATGCTTGGGATGTAATCACGTTCGGTGACCGACAAAAGGCGCCGAGTGCCTACTCAAACTTGGGCGGGCTTGATTACGCCTCTTGAGCCTGTTTTTGTAGTCATGCCGCGTCGCAACCCAGCGTGCGTGGCGACTAACGTTGACTTAACTTCAATAAAGCCGATTTAAGCGCAGGGAAGTCTGTTGTTGCGGCGTGGGCTTGCAGCAGCGACTGATTGTCTGAGGATATTTTGGCGGGTTGTCTTGCAACGCGACTGGCCACGGCCGTATCAGGTCGGACCTGGACCTTGAGTGCGCGCACATTGGGCACGAGGCCTTCGTGCTGTAATTTGGACAAGAAAGGGTACTGCCGGTATTGCAGCTGCGTTGCTTGGGCCGCACTCGGAACTTGCAGGTAAAGGGTGTCGTTCCGAATGCTTGAAACCTTAACCCGGATATCCAACACTTGCTCAATGGCCGTTTCAAGGCGTTTAAACTCTTGGGCTTGACGCACGATTGCCGCAGTTGCACCGGCCATATTGTCCAAGATGTCTTCTAATAACTTCATTAGGTCTTCAGTCAGTTGAATCACAATCTGTTAGTATTATGACCGAGATCGAGGCGATAAACAGTTATGAAACTGATTGTATTTAACGAAAAGTCTGGCAGCCATCGGGTGCTGCCACTTCGGGGTTTACCGATCGCCGTAATGCTGCTGATTCTGAGCTTTTTCGTTGGCGGACTGGGTTTAGTCATCGATCATGTGGTCAACAGCGATGCCCGAGCAGCGCAACAGCTGTTGAGCCGCCTTGACAGTTCTCTCGGGGCGCAGCATCGGGCGATACAAACCTTTGATCGCGAGCTCAGCCTGAATTTAGAGGTTAGTGCCGCGAGGATTGCGCGCCTGGAGTCGAGGCTGCTCAGGCTGGACGCGCTGGGGCAGCGTCTGAGCGAATATGCAGCGCTTGATGATGCGGAATTTGATTTTACCCAGCCAACCGGATTGGGAGGGCCAAGCGCCGTTGGGCTTGAGGCCGCGGCTGGCTTTGAGCAAGTGATCGAGCCGACCGAGGCGGATTTAAAGAACCGCTTAGCGTTTATGAGCGCTGATATTGAGCGCCGCTCAGATCAGTTGGCTGTGATTGAGCGGGTGTTGTTACGGCAGCAGCGGGTTGACGACGCGTCGTTGTTTGGCAAGCCGGTTGCAAAGGGATGGGTGTCGTCAAACTACGGCATGCGGACGGATCCTTTTTCAGGCAAGCGGGCCTGGCACAATGGTGTTGATATTGCCGGTAAGGCCGGTGTCGATGTGGTGGCCATTGCTTCAGGTATTGTGACCTTTGCGGGTACCAAGAGCGGCTATGGCAAAATGGTCGAAATCAATCACGGTGGGGGGGTGATCACGCGCTACGGTCATCATGAATCCTTAGCCGTATCGGCCGGAGACCTGGTTAAGAAGGGGCAAAAGATTGGTGGTATGGGTAGTAGCGGCCGCTCGACCGGGCCGCATGTCCATTATGAGATTCATAAAAATAAGCGATCGATTGATCCTTCAATTTATATACACCGGTTGCCCCGGTCTAGGTCCGGTTGATGGCCGAGGGCTTTGCAACCCTAGACTACGTTGATGAGACCATAACGGAAAAAATACAATGGTAATGAAGATGTTAGGGCGCTTGTTCGGCACTAAGAATAGCCGAGAAATCAATCGGCTGAAAAAGATTAGCGACCGGGTGAATGGGTTTGAACCGAAGTTTGAGGCGTATTCTGACCTTGAGCTCAAGGCTGTTCGTGCCGAGTTTGTTAACCGGTTGAGCGCCGGCGAGACGCTCAAGGCGCTTCTGCCTGAAGCCTTTGCGGTTGTCCGAGAAGCGGGTAAGCGTGCGCTCGGTATGCGGATCTTCGATGTTCAGATGGTTGGCGCGGTTGCGCTGCATGAAGGCAGGATCTCAGAGATGAGAACGGGTGAAGGTAAAACGCTGGTTGCGACCCTTGCCTTGTACCTTAATGCGCTCGATGGTCGCGGTGTGCATTTGGTAACGGTCAATGATTATCTTGCGAAATGGGGTGCTGAGTGGATGGGCCCACTGTTTGGCATGTTGGACATGACCGTTGGCGTCGTCTATGCCGGGCAAAGCCTTGAAGAAAAAAAAGCGGCCTACGCGGCAGATATTACCTATGGTACGAACAATGAATTTGGGTTTGATTACCTGCGGGACAACATGGCGTTCAGTGCCGAGGACCGGGTTCAGCGCGGGTTAAATTATGCCATTGTCGATGAAGTCGACTCGATTCTGATTGATGAGGCCCGCACGCCATTGATCATCTCTGGTGGTGTTGAGAATAGTTCCGAGCTGTACCGGAATATTAATCGCCTGATCCCGAAGCTGAATCAACAAATCAAAACCCAGGAAGATATCGACGAAGAACGTACGCCTGATGGCGACTACTACGTCGACGAAAAGCAGCGGGATATTGAGTTGACCGAAGCAGGTCACCTCAAAATTGAAGGGCTCTTAACGCAAAGCGGCTTACTGGCAGAGGGCGAGAGCCTATACGGCGCCAACAATTTAAGCATGTTGCATCATGTTCATTCGGCAATTAAGGCCGAGGCACTGTTTCAAAAGGATGTTGATTACATCGTCCAGAATGACGAAATCGTCATTGTGGACGAACACACAGGCAGGACCATGCCTGGCAGGCGGTGGTCCGGTGGTATTCATCAAGCCATTGAAGCCAAGGAAGGCGTGACGATCACCAACGAGAGTCAGACGCTGGCGTCGACCACCTTTCAAAACTACTTTCGGTTGTATGTGAAATTGGCCGGTATGACGGGCACCGCCGATACCGAGGCGTTTGAATTTCGGCAGATCTATGGGTTGGACGTGGTGGTGATTCCAACCAACTTGCCGATGATCCGGCGGGATCTCAATGATCTCATTTACATGAGCCAACAAGAAAAGTACGAAGCAATTGTTGAGCATGTTTTGGAAATCCAGGAGGCCGGCGCGCCGGTTTTAGTCGGTACCGCCTCCATCGAGTCTTCTGAAGTGCTATCGGCCCTATTAAAGAAGCAGAAGATAGCCCATGAGGTGTTGAACGCGAAGTTTCATGAGCGTGAGGCGGAGATTATTGCGCAGGCTGGACGCCCTGGCCGCGTGACGATTGCCACTAATATGGCGGGTCGTGGCACCGATATTATTCTTGGGGGTAACTGGGAGGCAGAAGCTGCAGCCTTAGAGGCGCCGAGCGATGCGGAAGTCGCGGCGCTAAAAACGGCCTGGCAAGCCCGCCATGAGCAGGTTTTGCAAGCGGGGGGGCTACATGTCATTGGAACCGAGCGACATGAAAGTCGTCGGATCGACAATCAGCTTCGAGGCCGGGCGGGTCGGCAAGGTGATCCAGGTTACTCTCGGTTTTATTTGTCCTTAGAAGACAATTTAATGCGGATTTTCGCCTCGGACAGGATGCGTGGTTTGATGCAGGGCGTGAGTGAGCCCGGGGTGCCGATCGAAGCGCGCATCGTGACCAATTCAATCGAACGCGCTCAGAAAAAGGTCGAAGCACGAAACTTTGATATTCGAAAGCAGCTGTTGGAATACGACGATGTTGCCAACGATCAGCGGCAGATGATTTATCGGCAGCGGAATGAGTTGATGGAAACCTCCGATGTCTCAGAGACCATTAGTGCGCTGTGGGAGGATGTTTTAAACGACACGGTTAGCGGCTACATACCGCCGCAAAGCCTGATTGAGCAGTGGGACGTGCCTGGCTTGACCCAGGCGTTGTCGACGGATTTCGGCCTGGATGTGCCGGTACAGGCGATGCTCGATGCAGATGAGTCTTTAATCGAGGAAGATCTTCGCCGAATCATCGTTGAGCAAGCCCAAGCGCGCTATGCCGAAAAAGAAGCGCTGCTTGGCCAAGAGCTCCGGCTGTTTGAAAAACGCATAATGCTCGATATTTTGGATAATCTTTGGAAGGAGCACCTGGCTGGGATGGATTACCTCCGGCAAGGGATCCATCTTCGGGCTTATGCACAAAAGCAACCGAAGCAGGAATACAAGCGAGAGGCCTTCGAGCTGTTCGAAGGCTTGCTCTATAACGTGAAGGTAGAGGTCATTCGATTTTTGTCGCGCGTTCAGTTCCAAGCGGATGAGAATGCCCAGGCCTTAGAAGACCGTCGTCGAGCCGAAGCGGCGAAAAGTAAAATGATTTTTCAGAAATCCCAGTCGCCGGATGCACCAGAATCCGGGATGCCGGAAGCCGATCAGGCGGCGCCGTTCGTGCGGCCCGAGAAAAAAGTTGGGCGTAACGAGGTCTGTCCTTGCGGATCCGGCAAAAAATATAAAGCGTGTCATGGACGACTCGGCTGATGGCCGTTGGCGGTAATCGTCTCGATTGGTTCCCCATCGATGGCATTGAACTGAACACACTTGCTGCGGGCATTCGGTATCAGAATCGAGAGGATTTGTTGCTCATTCGATGTGCGCCGGAGACGTTGATTGCGGGCTTGTGGACTCGAAACCATTTCCCAGCTGCACCCGTGATTTTGGCGAAAGCCCATCAGGCAAAAGGCCGCGCCCGGTATCTGTTGATTAATAGTGGTAACGCCAACGCAGCAACCGGCGATGCTGGGCTCGAGGACGCGCGGCGCTGTTGTCAGGCAGTCGCGGATGCAGAAGGTATAGACGTCTCAATGGTGCTGCCTTTCTCGACGGGGGTTATTGGCGAGCGCTTACCGGTTGAGCGCTTTCAAGCATCGGCCGAATCCTTACTTGCAGGATTGGGCACCAAAACCTGGCTGGATGCCGCGAGCGCGATCATGACCACCGATACTAGGCAAAAAATCGCCTGCCGGGCGGTGCGTTTCGGTAGCCGGGTGATCAAATTGACGGGGATTGCGAAAGGGGCAGGCATGATCCAACCGAATATGGCAACGATGCTGTGTTTTATTGGGTGCGATGCGAAGGTGCAACAAGAAACCTTGCAAGACATGCTGCGTGCGGCGGCGGACTTGTCGTTGAACCGAATCACAGTCGACAGTGACACGTCAACCAACGATGCAGTCGTGCTGATGGCGACCGGTCGATCTGGGGTTGATCTTGACGAAGATGTTGAAGCCCAAGCTGAATTTCAAGATGCGCTCACCGATTTAATGTTGGAATTGGCGCATGGTCTTGTACGTGACGGCGAGGGCGCAACCAAGTTTGTGACGGTTCAAGTGGCCGGCGCAGAAACACATGCGCAGGCGTTGGAAATTGCTTTTTCGGTCGCCAACTCGCCGCTTATGAAAACGGCGCTCTTTGCCAGTGATGCCAACTGGGGACGTCTGGCGATGGCGATGGGTAAGGTGGCAACGCCGTTTGATGCTAGCCTGGTGGATCTTTTTATCGGCGACGTGTGTTTAATGCGTGGCGGGATCAAAAATCCTGAGTATCAGGAGGCCGACGGCGCTCGAGTGATGGCGGCTGAGGAGATCTTGCTACACGTCAATCTTAATGCGGGCGATTGCTCGGAGACCGTTTGGACCAGTGATTTGTCCCATGACTACATTAAGATTAATGCGGAATACCGCACCTAACCGCTAGTCTTGATCTAGATCGCTTGCAGTCACCTCGTCGTGATCGGCGTCTGTTGGAATGCTGCGGTTACCACTGGCCCACTCCCCCAAGTCAATGAGTTGGCAGCGTTCAGAGCAAAAGGGTTTATAGCGATTGGCTGCAATCCAAGCCACGGCTTTGCGGCAGATCGGGCATTGCACGATGGCGTCAGTCATGATGAATCAGATCCAAATAAAATTGATGCAGCGCGGCGACTTTGTCGTCTAAGGCCTGCTCTGAACCGGTATTTTCAATGATATCGTCTGCGAGCGCCAGTCTCTCGCGTCTTGTGGGTTGGGCATCGATAATTTGATTGATGGTCTCAAGATTACTGCCGTCCCGGGTTAGAACGCGGGCTTGTTGCAATTCAATCGGCGCGTCAACGACCAGCATTCGGTTAATGAGCGGGTTTTGTCCGGTTCCCGCGGATAACACCAGCATGGCATAGGGACTGCTCGCGGCGGTCAGCTCTGAGCTGAGCTGGTCCATGATCGGGCCATGAGTTGCACGCTCTAAAAATCGACGGGCATCCGTATCTGCGAAAATGATGCCTCGAAGTTTTGGTCGATTAAGCTCGCCTGTGCCTGTCAGGATGTCTCGGCCGAAGTGCGCCGCAATGTCGCTGAGCAGTTTTGACCCGGGCTGCACGACAGCGCGGGCCGCAATGTCTGCGTCGGCGATGGTGATGCCGAGAGCTTGGAAGCGGTTGGATACGGCGGTCTTCCCGGACCCAATCCCCCCTGTTATCCCAATAATGAGGCGACTCATGCCAGATTTATGAGCTGAAAGTATTGTAGCGTGATGTCATCACCCCAGATTAAAGCCAGCCAGCCCGCGATCGCCAAATAGGGACCAAACGGAATGGGATGGTCCTTGCTCCGACCCAACGCGATTAAGGTGAGGCCAATCAGGGCGCCAGTAAAGGAGGACAACAAAATAACGATGGGCAGGAGCTGCCAGCCCAGCCAAGCCCCCAGCATGGCGAGTAGTTTGAAATCGCCGAAGCCCATACCGTCTTTACCGGTCGCGAGTTTAAAGCCCCAGTAAACAAGCCAGAGCGACAGATAGCCCGCCATGGCGCCAATAACGGCGCTCGTCAGGTCGGTGAACCCGTCATTTAAATTTGCAAGGATGCCGAGCCACAGAAAGCTCAGGGTGATCGAGTCGGGTAGCAGAGTGGTTCTAAAATCGATCATGGCCAGCGTGATGAGTGCATAGGTGAAAAGACAGGCAAGGCCTGCATTGGCGGTAAAACCAAAGTGCTGAATCAGAAAGACGGTAGCCGCGCCGGCCGCGAGCTCAACTAGGGGGTACTCAGGCGAGATGCGTTCCGCACAATGGTTGCAGCGGCCGCGCAAAAATAAATAGCTGAGAACCGGGATGTTGTGATGGGCGCTAATCTGGGTAAGACAATTCGGGCACCGAGACCTGGGGCGAGAAAGGCTCAAAGGCATCGACGCCGGCTCAGCGGGTTCAAGCGCCAGTACAAAGTGGGCCTCTTGTTGCCACTGTTGCTCTAGCATCAGCGGTAGTCTTGTAATGACGACGTTCAGGAAGCTGCCGATTAATAAACCGAAAGTTAGATCGATGCTCGCCGCAAGGATTGGGTATAGCTCGTGGAGAAGATAAAGCTGGTCCAGCATTAGCTCATTGCGCCGCCCATCTGGAAGATGGGCAGGTACATGGCAATCATCATGCCGCCGACAACAATCCCCAGAAAGGCCATAATGATGGGCTCGATCATGCTGGTCAGGCCATCAACGGCATTATCAACCATCTCTTCGTAATAAGTTGCGGACTTATCCAGCATGGCGTCCAGTGCGCCAGATTCTTCGCCGATCGATACCATTTGAACTACCATGCTCGGAAACACGTTGGCTTGACGCATGGCATAATTGAGCTGGGTCCCACCCGAGACTTCGCTTTTGATTTTAAGGATCGCGTCCTTATAGACCACATTGCCCGCGGCCCCGGATGCGGAGTCCAGTGCGTCAACCAGCGGCACGCCGGCTGCAAAGGTTGTGGATAAGGTTCGGGCAAACCGCGCGACACAGGACTTATCGATAATGTCCCCGATGACAGGCATTTTAAGGGTCAAGCGTTCTTGACCGTCTCGAAAGGCTTGCGAGGTTTTGTGAAGTTGCTTATAGCCAGCATAAGTGATGCCAATGCCAATCATGATTACAACCCACCAGGCCTGCATGAACTCTGAAGCTTGAACCACCATTTGGGTAAAGGCGGGCAGCTCTCCGCCGAAGCTGCTGAACATGCTTTCAAATTGCGGAATCACCTTGATTAGAAGGATGACCGTGACAATCCCCGCGATGACCAGAACTGAGATGGGGTAGTTCATAGCGCTTTTGATTTTCGCCTTCAGTGCTTCAGACTTTTCTTTATAGGTTGCGAGGCGATCCAGCATGGTTTCGAGTGAGCCCGACTGCTCCCCCGCCGCGATCAGGTTGCAAAACAGTTCATCAAAATATTCTTTTGGTTGCGCGCTCACGGCAGCGGCAAAGCTGTTACCCCCTGAAACTTCGTTGGCGATGTTCTTAATGAGCGCTTTCATGGCAGGGTTGTCAACACCACCGGCGACAATATCAAAGGACTGCACGAGGGGCACCCCGGCTTTCATCATGGTCGCCAGTTGGCGGGTAAACAAAGCAATGTCTGCGGGTCCTATTTTCTTGCCGCCAAGTGAAAACATCGGTTTCGATCGTTTTTTAACGCTGCCCGCATTAATGCCTTGCTTTCGCAGTTGCGCCTTCACCAAGTTAACGTTACGACCCTTGGTCTCACCTGCGACTTTCTTGCCCGCTCTATCGGTGCCTTTCCAGTCAAAAATAAGGTCTTCAGCCATGGGGGTTGTTCCTAGTGACCACTGGTGACGCGATCGACTTCATTCAGGCTTGTCAGGCCCTGTTTAACTTTGAGTAGGGCCGATTGATAGATGTTCCGAAAGCCTTGCTCTTGGCAAATACGGGAAATTTCTAGCGAATTGCCATCTTCCATGATCACTTTGGAGATTTCGGGGGTGATCTTAACGACTTCATAAACCCCGACCCGACCTTTGTACCCGCCGTTACATTTATCACAGCCCTTGGGTCCGTAGATCTCAAGCCCCGCATCCAGGTCTTCCTGGGTAAAGCCCTTCTCGAGTAGAGCGGTTGCAGGCACATCAATTTTTTCTTTACAGCTACAGAGCCTACGGGCTAGCCGCTGGGCGACAATGAGGTTAATTGAGGTTGCCAGGTTAAAGGCCGGCACCCCCATGTTACGTAGGCGCGTGATGGTTTCCGGCGCTGAATTGGTGTGCAATGTGGATAAGACCATGTGTCCGGTTTGAGCCGCTTTAATTGCAATTTCGGCGGTCTCAATATCTCGAATCTCCCCTACCATCACGATATCTGGATCTTGACGCAGGAATGACCGGAGCGCGGCCGAGAAATCCAGTCCTACCTTGGCATTGACGGGACATTGGTTAATGCCTTCTAGGTTGATTTCAACGGGATCTTCGGCGGTTGAGATGTTCAGTTCGGGCGTGTTTAAAATATTCAGGCCGGTATAGAGCGATACCGTCTTACCCGACCCGGTTGGGCCGGTGACTAAAAACATACCTTGCGGTTTGTTTAAAGCTTCAAGGTATAAGGCCTTTTGATCATCATCATACCCTAAGGCGTCAATCCCCATTTGGGCCGCGCTGGCATCCAAGATTCGCAGCACAATTTTTTCACCAAACAAAACTGGCAGGGTGTTCACCCGGAAATCGATGGATTTCGTCTTAGAGACCTTTAACTTAATGCGGCCATCTTGAGGCACTCGGCGCTCGGAGATGTCCATTTGACTCATGACTTTCAAGCGCGCCGCGATCCGTGGCGATAGCGTGACCGGTGGGCTTGCGACTTCGTGCAAGATGCCGTCGGTGCGGAAACGCACTTTGTAGGATTTCTCGAAAGGCTCAAAATGTAAATCAGACGAACCAAGCCGAATGGCATTCAAGAGCATTTGGTTAATAAACCGCACCACTGGCGTATCATCGGTCGGGGCGCTGGTATCTTCCTCTTCCTGATCGGGGTCAATGGTTTCAAGATCGAGATCAACATCATCGCCGAAGTCTGTTAGGCCCTCTTCTTCAGGTTCACCTAAATGATGCTCAATATAAGCGGTGAGCTGGTCTTCGCGGACCAGGACTTCTTCGGTGGTAATCCCCGTTTGAAACTGAATGTCCGTCAGCGCTGCGCGGTTAGTGGGATCAGACACGGCCACAAAAAGACGCTTCCCGCGTTGAAAGAGCGGGAAGGCATGGTGGTCCCGAATGAGCTTCTCATTCACCAAGCCCTCAGGCACCATGCTGGGGTCCAGCGCATCTAAGTCAATGATGGGGGTGCCGAATTCACTGGCGGCGGCCGCTGCAATGGCTTCAGCAGAGACAATATTCTCTTTAACCAGGTAGGATACCAGTGGGCGCCGGGCTTTGGCCGCCTCCAAGCTATACTTTTCAGCAGCCTCTAATTCGATCAGTCCGTCTTGGATAAGGCGCCGAGCGAGGCCGCTGATGGGTTTTGGCTTTGCTGACATGATTAATGGTTCAAAGATTTAAAAGAACAGTGTAAACCCTCAAGCCCGTGATGCAACATCTGAAAATAGCAGCACTTATAAGCTATCTTGATAAGGCGGCGATGAATCGTAGGTTGGGGATGAACGGCTTTAACCTCGGAAGCACGGATTAGGAGTTGGAAATTATATCTTTCAGTGTCATAGTTCGCATATTGCGGCTGTAATTCTTGTGCCGTGCAATTTGAAACGAAGGAAAAGTTATGAAATCAGTGCAAAAAGGTTTTACGTTAATTGAGTTAATGATTGTGGTTGCGATCATTGGGATTTTGGCCGCGGTCGCAATTCCGGCGTATCAGGATTACATCGAAAGCGCGAATGCCTCGGTTGTCAACGACGCTTACCAGCGAGCAATCGATACGGTCGGAATGGTTGCGGCCAAAGGCGCAGCCGACGCGGCATTGGGCGGCGATAATGACACGCCAAGTACTGCGTCAGGTTGGATCACGGAACTTAATAAGCCTGGAGGAAAATTGCCAGGGTCTTCCACTCTGCTGTTCGGAACGGCCACTCCCCAGATTGTAGTTACTGGTACGAATCCATTGAGCATTCTGAGACCGGCGACTTATGGTTTGCCTGTAATAAGTGCGGCGTCGATCGCCTATTGATAGACTGTTCTTAAGCGTATGTTTGGGCGGTAGTTTGGTCTGAAAACGTGCGCTAAGGATTGCTAACCTCTATCAGCTGAAGTGCATTAAAATTTCCTTCAGGTGATAGTGGGTCAAAAATAAGAGCCCCTGCAGACCTTTAATGGTTGCAGGGGTTTTTTTTGTCATTTTAAGCAAAGGCCGTGAGTTTGAGGTGCTCTG
>JAFMIA010000081.1 GCA_017854255.1 Pseudomonadales bacterium | reverse complement strand
TTGTCGCGCGATGCCTTCTGCCATCGGGTGAAACACCGGTGAGCAATACGCTTCCAACAAGTGCGACAGGGCATCCATCCCGGTGGCGGCCGTTAGATGCGGCGGCAACCCAACCGTGAAGTCCGCATCCAGCAAGACGATCTTTGGCAACATCTGCGGATGAAAAATAATGACCTTGCGGGTCGTCTCTGTCTCTTTAATCAGTGCCGCCCGGCCAACCTCAGAGCCTGTTCCAGCTGTGGTGGGTACGGCAATAATGGGTTGAATGACGGCGGCGTCCGCTCGCTGCCATTGATCGCCGATGTCTTCTAGATCAAAAAGCGCGCAGCGTTGATGCGCCATGACGGCGATCGTCTTACCCACGTCCATCGCGCTGCCACCCCCGATGGCCAAGACGCCATCATGACCGCCCGCACGGTAGGCTTGGCAGCCAGCCCCGACCTCCGAGCCGGTCGGATTGCCGTTCACTTCAGAAAAAACCCCGGGTGCTAGGCCCGCGGCTGACAGAGCAGCAAGCACCTCCTGAACCAAAGGCAGCCCCAGCAGCATTCGGTCCGTGACAATCAATGGCCGCTGAATCTTCAAAGACTGGCAGTAGTCCGCAAGCTCTACGCGCCGCCCTGGTCCAACATGGATCTGGGTTGGATAGTTCCAATCTGCTTGGGTCAACCTTGACCTCCTTTAACACTTGCCTCACTCGCCATAAAACGCGGCAACTCACCGAGCACACTTTTACGTCACAAGCCGCCCGCCTAACAAGGCCGCGCTCAGAATGACTGCTTTGTTCAGTTACTTGAGTGCCCCTACCGTGCTCTGCCAGCCCCATATCACTCTGGCTTTTTGGCCAATCGCCGCAAGTCGGCCCTAGAAAACTAAAATTGCACGCCCCTGGATCTCACCGGCCGCCAGCGCCCGCGTTGCTTCATTTATGTCATCCAGCGCATATCGCGCGGTCACCATGGCGTTTAGATCCAACGTACCTTCTTCATACCATTTAATGTACCGCGGAAAATCGTGATCCGGACTGCACGAGCCGCCAATACTCCCAATAAAACGCTTCTCGTTCATCAGAAGATCAATCGGGTCGAGTTCGACCGGTGTCGTCGGCACCCCAACGAGCACCGCCGTGCCACCGGGCTCTGCCCCAAAAAACCCGGTTCGGGCAGCAGGCACAATTTGCTCCATGGTTTTTCGAATGCCGATACAGTCAAAAACAAAATCGGCGCCAGCAACCGTCTCTCGACGAATCGTATGGCGGTCGGTTTGGGTCGTCAGCGCACGAATCACAGCAATCGGGTCTTCTTTTGCGGCATTAATCACATGGGTTGCACCAAACTGCTTGGCAAATGCCAACTTCTCATCATCCAAATCAATCGCGATCAGTGGATTCGCGCCGCGCGCTCGAGCTGCGACCACCGCGGACAAACCCACACCACCCACGCCAAATATGGCGACACTGTCACCCGCTTGGACGTTTGCCGTATTTTCGACCGCACCCGCGCCGGTCATGACCGCGCAACCAATAATAGAGGTTACAAGCGGCTCGATCGTTGAAGGCACCTTCACAACATAGCGCTCATCGGCCAGCGTATGATCGGCCCAAGTGAAGACATTACTACTGGTTGCAACCTGTCCGTCAGCGAACTCGATCCGAGCCGCCTCGGGCACTCGATCACCAGGACTAATTTGGCGAGGGACCCAGGTGACCATCACTCGATCGCCAACCGCCAGGTGTGAAACGGCTTCCCCAATCTCTAAGACCTCGCCCGTTGACTCGTGTCCCAAGACTTCTGGGCCATTGCGAGCCCGGTGCATCGTGTGCAGTTGGCTGTGGCAGATACCACTGGCGAACTGCTTGATCAAAACTTGGTAGGGGCCCGGCGACGGCAATGTCACCGCATGGATACCGAGGGGTCCAGCCTCTTTTGGGACGACTACAACCCGTGCTTCAACTGCCATGTGACGCTCCTTAAAAAACTTAACAACCCAGAGAGCCTCCGCCAGGGACCAATAAGCCCCGACGCACGCCCTTACCCTAATTCGCGCGCTGCACCAAGTGACGCCTTAATCAAAACAAGCCGATCAAGGCGCTGGTTGCAACGCAACTGCCATTTGCACAACCTTGCCTTATTCTGGCGGGTGATCGCGCCAGCAACATCAGGGCAAGAGCCCCACTCGCGGTCTCCATCACGGTTTTATCACCATCTCTATCACCATCGCGATTACCCTAGCCATCAAATGGCTGTGCTGATTCAGGCGGCCTCGAGGAAAGCCCCGTAAAATCAAACGCACTGACCTTAAAAGCCTTGAGCCAACGCGGTGAAGTCCATCAGATCCTCCAGCGCGGCCATGGCTTTCAGTACGGTCAAGTCATCGCGCTGACGTCCAATCACCTGCATTGCAATGGGCATACCGTCTGCTGCCAATCCAATCGGCACGCTGCCCGCAGGGTTACGCGTCATATTGAGCCCCATCGTAAAGGAAACCCAATCAGGCGTTTCTTCGCCATTGACCAAACCATCGCCCATTAAGGTTGGCGCATGACCTCGGGTTACCGGTGTTATTAAGATCGGCGCTTGTTGCAGTACGGCGTCAAGCTGATAGGCGTAGGTGTGGCAGTGATCGATGGCCACGGCATAATCTGCGGCGGTAAACCGGTCCAGACCCATTTCAATCTGGGGCCGTAGCGCTGCATCAATTTTCTCCCAATCTTTTGTGCCTCTTAAATGACCTTGGGCGCGCGCTCGAGCTGCCGTCCAAAAGACCAGCCAATCCGCGAAGGGATGTTTATCCCAGATTGTTTCCTGCTCGATCACCTGCACGCCGGCACGGCGCAACTGCTCAATGGCACCCTCGCACAGCGCTAAGATTTCGGCATCACAGCTCGTGATCCCCATGGTCGGCGACCAGATCACCGCCTCAGGGAGCGCGCCATCAAGTTGAGGCGCCCACGGCGCATTCGGCGCCGGCAGCGAAAAGATATCGGTTGGCTCAGCACCGATGCACTGATCCAACACAAAGGCCGCATCCCGAATACGACGGGTCATGGGCCCCTTAACCGTAAGCAAACCCGAGCCGGTTGGTTTCGGCCCACCGTTCGGCACCCGGCCTTGGGATGTCTTAATGCCACTTAAGCCGCACAAGGCCGCTGGAATTCGGATCGAGCCGCCACCATCGCTGCCGGTCGCTAAAGGAACCATGCCCGCGGCAAGCGCCGCCGAGGATCCGCCTGAGGAACCCCCTGGGGTTCGCGTTAAATCCCAAGGATTCTTAGTCACCCCGAACGGCACGTTATCGGTTTTACCTTTATAGCCAAACTCAGGGGTATTGGTCTTGCCAACAACAATGGCGCCCGCGGCGCGCAAACGTCGGACCAATTCAGAGTCTTCAAGGGCCGGTGCATCCTCTGTATGAAAAGCAGACCCAAACGTGGTGATGTAGCCTTGGGCGTCTTCTAAGTCTTTCACCCCGAAAGGAATGCCCGCCAGTGGCAGATGCTCACCGGCGGCGAGACGTTGATCGATCTTGGCAGCCTCATCGAGCGCCCTTGCGTCATCAACGGCGCAAAAGGCATTGATAACGGGATCGAGGCGATGAATGTTCTGAAGCGCTGCCGTAACCAAAGCCTTGCAACTGGTTTGGCCCGTTTGGACTTGCTGTGTTAAATCCAAAATTGTGGTTTGACGGAAATCCATGATGCGCTCCCAGCGGTTGATTAATCTGCGTTATCGGCCGCATCAAGTCGCACTGACATCAGCCCGTTTACGCGCGGATTCTGCTTACCTTGGTCTATCTTGGCCGGATCCGCCCATCGGGTCGCTGCCGGCTTGTTGAACCCATCAGCCAGAACCAACAGATGGGCCGCTCAAAAGACTATAAACCAATGATCCAAAAAATGCAGTCGGCGCAACAGTTCGTCAAAACAGTCGCCTTGAACCATCAAAAACGGGTTCTCAAGGCGATCCTTGTACCCGGCAATTTTTAAGTGCAGTAAAAACCCAATCGTTCACAGCCAGCATGATCGAGGCTCGCCTCAACACCCGCGAGCAACGCGCGGGTCCCGCGTAAGGCCCTGCCAGGTCAAGTGCCGCTCTGAACACGCTCCGAAAAGGGGCGCTGGCTAAAGATTCTTCAACCGATAGATCAACACGGTAACAGGCGTTGCTGCGCGCATGCGCGGTCCTTGATCAGACTCAAGCGCAGCGGTCGGTCTTGGACTGTGACACAAGCGTCATTCGTGCAAAGCGGCACGTCGGGTCTTCGCCCGCAAATCTGGCCCCTCGAAGTGCCAGCCAGGCGCTTTGAACAAAATCCCGAATCGTTGCGACGCGGTTTGGCAGGCCTTGAGATCACGCCAAAGCGCGAGATATCCAGCAACGGCAAAATACAGCGGATTTCGCCCTTCTAAGTTTTTGGTCAAACCGTACACCACTGGTCGCTCTGGGATTTCCTCAGCGAAAGTACCAAAGAACCGGTCCCAAATAATCAACACACCGCCATGATTTTGATCCAAATAGGCCACGTTCGAGCCATGATGAACCCGATGATGACTGGGCGTATTGAAGATCCATTCAAACCAAGCCGGCAGTTTATCAACTGTCTCGGTGTGAACCCAAAATTGGTACGCCAGGTTAATACTGATCATGGTGAGCACCATGACCGGGTGAAAGCCTAACAACGGTAGCGGCAACCAAAACCAGTATTTATGGATCCGTTCTCCCACACCTTGGCGCAGTGCCGTGCCAAAATTCATGATCTGGGCGGAATGGTGGGCTTCATGACCCGCCCAGAATAAGCGTACTTCGTGATTGGCCCGATGAAACCAATAATAGATTAAATCATCGAGAACAAAGAGTAGGCACCACGCCAACCAATGCGTCCCGACCACCGTTTTCAGCGGCGACAGTTCATAGAGTTGGTAAAAGACGACAACAGCCAGCGCTTTTGGCAGCACATCAATGAGCGCAGAGAGCACCAAAAGGCCCAAGGACAAGGCCGTGTCACGCGGTTGATACCATGCTTTTTGGTAAACAAAGGACACTAACGCTTCAACCAAAATCGCCAACAAAAAAGCCGGCAAGGCATACTGATTGATCGAATCCGCTGTCAGCATCCGTTAAACCCTCTCATGATAAAACCCCTTGGCATACGCTCTGCGCCATTTTGTAATGCCACCTTAAGCTACTTGGACGGCCTGCGGCGTTGCCCGAGCAACCAGCAATGGCTTGCGCGACAACCATTTAGCGCGTGCAGGAACCAGTCATTCCCGAAATAGATGCCGTAATTGGGTCGCGCGAAGCTTCCCCGAGGCCTTAAACTAATGATTGTAAAGATTTTTCAAACATTTATACTTCGCGCCTTTCCCCCGGCCCTCGTGCCAAACTCCGACAGGATACCATCCTTTGCTGAATACTGACGTGCCAACAACGTTCGAGAACCTCGAACTACCGACCAATCTCTTATCCACCCTGACCGCGCTGGGCTATCAACACCCAACCCCGGTTCAAGCGGCGAGTATTCCACATTTGTTGACGGGAAAAGACCTGCTCGGACACGCGCCAACCGGCACGGGGAAAACGGCTGCCTTTAGCCTGCCGTTACTCGCTCGCATCGATGTGACCAAAAATACGACCCAAGTATTGGTCCTTGCACCGACCCGTGAATTGGCAATCCAAGTTACCGCCGCGATGAAGCAGTATGGCGCCGACCTAAAAGGTCTGAAAACCTTGTCCATTTACGGCGGACAGGATTACGGACCCCAACTACAACAGCTAAGAGCCGGCCAACATGTGGTTGTCGGCACGCCTGGTCGCGTCATGGACCATATCCGCCGTGGGACGCTCAAGCTTGATACCTTAGAAGCATTGGTGCTGGATGAAGCCGATGAAATGCTCAAAATGGGTTTCCTAGAAGACGTTGAATGGATCCTGGAACAAACCCCAGATACTCGTCAAATGGCCTTATTTTCCGCCACCATGCCACGGGAAATCAAACGCATCGCAACGCGTTTCATGAAGACCCCTGAGACCGTCTCGATCAAGGCGTTGATCGGCGCGAAAGCGATGATCAATCAACGCTACAGCATTATGGCGGCAAAAGAGAAGCCTGAGGCCTTACAAAAACTGCTCAACTTCGAAGCGTTTGACGCCGTCTTGATTTTTGTTCGTACGAAGGTGCAAACGGAAAGCCTCGCGGAACTTGTGAGCAAAAACGGCCATCGAGTCGCGGCCATCCATGGTGATCTGGCGCAAAGTCAACGCGAGCAAATTATTAAACGCCTGTCCAAAGGCCAGCTCGATATTGTGGTTGCAACCGATGTTGCTGCGCGCGGCTTAGATGTTGAACGCATCAGCCACGTGATCAATTTTGACGCGCCACATGATGCTGAGACCTACGTTCACCGGATTGGACGCACGGGTCGTGCTGGCCGAAGCGGTGAAGCCATCATTTTCCTTAACAAACGAGAAGAACGGCTGATTCGCGGTCTAGAACGCGAGACGCAAAACAAATTAACGCAATATCACCTGCCGACTGCACTGATGATTCGCGAAAAACAGTTGACTGATTTTGCGGCAACGTTAAAAACCGCCGTTGAAGCTGGGGCCCGCGAGGAACTGATTGACGTCATTGACCGGATCGCCAACGAGCTCGAAACCGACCATTTAACCATCGCAGCAGTGATGGCCAGTCAACTGCTCCCTGAGCGCAGTCCTGGCAGTCGAAAAACGTCCGCCGCCGACGCGCCACGGCCTCAATCTAAAGAAAGATCAAAGCCGCAATCCACCACGGCAGACGCGCCACCACCGCCACCTAAATCACAGCCCGGGTTTGCCCCCTCAAAAGGCAAAGCCATTTTTCGAATTGAAGTCGGCCATGATCAATCGGTTGAACCTGGCGAAATCGTCGGCGCGATCGCCAATGAAGGCGGTTTAAACGGCAAGGAAATCGGGCAAATTCAGATCTTTGCGGATCACACTTTGCTCGAGCTACCGAACGCGTTACCTAGAACAGTCTTCGTGACGCTGAAAAACGTTTGGATCCGAGGCCGACGCCTTAGTATTCATCGTTTGGATGCAGAGCAAGCAAACGCGCAAAAAGAACGCAGCAAGAAGTCACCCCGGGCAGTTAAAACCGCATCACGCGGCAAGCCCAAGCCTGCTTGGCAGAAAGACAACGCCAGACCGGCGCCCAGGCGAGACAACGCGGCAGGTAAACCGGCTGAGTCTCGGGCCCCAAAGAAAACCATCAAGCGCCGAACCCCCAAGCCGGCGGCTTCTTAGCCGATCAGCGTCCTCTTTATTGATCAAGGCCAATTGCGCTACAATCTTCGCCTGAAATTGATCCATACACTGAGGCCACCTGATGAGCGAAGCAATAGCCAATCCAGAAGACAAAGCACAGCCTATCCCGGACTTTAAGCGGCCCGGGGATGGCGAAAATGTGATCTCTGGCGAAATCCCAAATCCTTTTGATATACCTTTAGCTGACTTAAATCCGGTCAGCGCTCGATTATTCAGCGAAGACAAACAGTGGGATTATTTCAAACGGTTACGGGCTGAAGATCCCGTACACTTCAATCAAACCGAACTGGCAGGACGCTACTGGTCTTTAACCGGTTATGACGAAATTAAACAAGTCGATTCCGATCATCACAACTTTTCATCCGCCCACGGCATTACGCTGGGGTTCCCAATCGATGCCGAACTACCAGAAGGCGCCCTCAACGTCAGTATGTTCATTGCGATGGACCCGCCGACCCACGATGTTCAGCGTAAAACGGTTTCCCCTGTCGTTGCGCCCAGTAACCTGGCCAATTTAGAAGGCCTCATTCGACAACGCACCCAGTCGGTATTAGACAGTGTTCCTTTGAATCAACCTTTTGATTGGGTCGAGCTCGTTTCGATTGAACTTACCACGCAAATGCTGGCGACCTTGTTCGACTTCCCGTTCGAGGATCGACGCAAACTTACCCGCTGGTCGGATGTCGCAACCGCCGTCCCCGGCGCGGGCATTGTTGATTCGGAAGAGCAGCGTCGCGCCGAGCTCATTGAATGCCTGCAGTACTTCACCCAACTTTGGGAAGAACGCAAGGTGAATCCCGGTAGCGATCTCGTTTCAATGCTCGCGCACGGTGAAGAAACTCATGATATGCAGCCGCTCGAGTTCTTGGGCAATTTGATCCTGCTGATTGTTGGCGGAAACGACACCACCCGCAATTCCATGACCGGCGGCGTATACGCGCTGAATCAATTTTCATCAGAGTTTGCAAAGCTTAAAAGCAACCCAGCCCTGATCCCGAACATGGTGGCAGAAATCATCCGCTGGCAGACGCCGTTGGCCTATATGCGCCGAACCGCCAATCACGATATCGAACTGGGCGGCAAAGCCATTAAAGCCGGTGATCAGCTGCTTATGTGGTATGTCTCGGGCAACCGAGATGAAACCGCATTCGAGCGCCCCAATGATCTTGTGATAGATCGACCGAATGCTCGAGGGCACCTGAGTTTTGGCTTCGGCATTCATCGCTGCATGGGGAATCGGTTAGCTGAGATGCAACTGCGCATATTGTGGGAAGAAATTCTTGAGCGCTTTGATGACATCCAAGTTTTGGCAGAACCTGAGCGAACCTATTCTTCGTTTGTTAAGGGTTATACCAAAATGATGGTGACGGTGACGCCTAAATAGCCCGACGCCATTAAGACGAATATGACACCATGACACAACAAGGCCTTCAGTCTGACTGAAGGCCTTGTTGCCTTGCGTGACCCGCCTCTGGGTCCGTGGCAGATTCCGCCCCAGGTTGATAAATCGACTGCGCGCGGGCCAATACACCCTCGCGGTAATAAGCGACGTCCTTGAATCGACCTTGAGTGTATAACCTCGCCTGGTCAAAGCAGTGCGGGGACCTTGGGTCGCCGCTTTGTTCACCCGCCAGTAAGCTTTTGGCTCGAGGTGTCTCGCCAAACTCAACCATCGCAACAAAACGATTACCTGAGGCACCATAGCGCTTTTCCGTGCCGGCAAAGCGTTTGGCGCCAAAAGAAGCCAAAGCACCCCACCGACCGGATCCAAACCCAACAGCCAAGCTGGGTTGGTCATCATCATGGGGCTATAAAATGTCGCCCGTTAAACGCGGCAGTCGATTGCCCCCTGCAACCGGAACGCAATAAACTCAACTGGATCAATAACCAGGGCGCAGATCTCATAGTGCGTCGTCGAAGAGAAAAGCGTTACCATAACCCTCTAGGCGGCAAACTGCGCCGCAATAATATTTCGCCAGCGCTTGCGCCACGCGGAGCCGGTACATAAGGAGACGTCTATGAAGATTGGCTTATTTGGCATCAACATGAATCATCTTGCCCAACCCAAAGAGGCGGCGATCATCGCGCAACATGCTGAAGCCTTAGGCTTTGAATCGCTGTGGACCGGCGAACACGTGGTACTGCCTGATCCACGGCAAGCGCCTTCACCCGCAGACCCAGATACCCCCATGGCCCACCCACCCGCCTTTCTGGCGTATCTTGCCGCATTGACCACCACCATCAAACTGGGCACCGGCATTACCCTCGTGGCGCAACGCAACCCCGTAGTCCTCGCTAAAGAAATTGGCACCCTGGACCTCATTACCGAAGGCCGGTTGCTGTTCGGCGTTGGCGCGGGCTACCTGCACCAAGAATTTGAGGCACTCGGCGTCGATTTCGAGAGTCGCGGTCCTCGGACCGATGAAAGCATCGATGCGATGAGAGCGCTATGGCGGGATCCGAAACCAAGTTTCCAGGGAAAGTACACTCAGTTCGATGGTGTCCAGGCCCAACCGCGGCCGACCCGACCAGAAGGCCCGCCCCTGCATGTAGGCGGCGCAAGCCCTGCCGCCCTGCGGCGAACCGTCACAAAAGGCCACGGCTGGTACGGGTTTGCGATGGACGTCGCAACTGCCGGTAAAACGATCGATCGACTCAGGGCCGCTGAAGCGCGCCACGAACGCCCGAATTGGTTAGGTGACATCGAAATCAGTATTACGCCTCCCAAACCGCCGACGAAGGCGATGGTTGAAGACTATCAAGCGCTTGGCGTATCACGGGTCATTCCGATGCTCGGATTTTACCCACAGGTGTCGATGATGTTTGACCTCGAAAAACTCGCGGCCGACCTCATTCAAAGCTGAGTCAGTCACAATTCTGGCAGCCAGAGGTTTCAATGGTCTCTTTGATCTGATCAACTGATCCCAAGGAGGCTAACCGTGGTCGACCCAATCCAGTGATGGATGACCCGTAATCGACGATAAGGTAAGACGCTTAAAAAGGAAAAAAGCAGCATGATTGATTTAACAGGAAAAGTTGCAGTCGTGACCGGCGCAAGCAAAGGAATCGGCAAAGGCATTGTCGAGGGCCTTTGCGAATATGGTTGCACGGTGTACTTCACTGGCCGCAGCACCAGCTCTGAGGTGCCGCCTGCGCCGATGACCATCGAAGCCACCGCCCTATCGGCCAACAAGCTTGGCGGCAAAGCAATTCCGGTTTGTCTGGATCACAACGATGATGCAGCAGTTGGCGCCCTCTTCGAGCGAATTGACCAAGAGCAAGGCCGTTTGGATATTCTGGTCAACAACGTTTATCAGATCCCCAATCCTCCTGCTATGAACAAGGGCTTTTGGGAGCATCCGATTTCGGTTTGGGATGACCAGTGCGGGGTTGGCCTTCGAGGCTATTACGCAGCCAGTGTCTTCGCAGCCCCCATCATGATCCGGCATCAACAAGGACTCATCGTGAACATTTCGTCGCGAGGTGGACGCGAATATGTGTTCAGTGCGAGCTACGGTGTCGGTAAAGCAGGCGTTGATCGAATGGCACAGGATTTTGCCATTGAACTCAAACCCCATGGCGTCTCAGCCGTATCCCTCTCACCGTCTAAGGTTAAGACCGAGTTCATTCTGGAAATGGTCGCAGAAGGCAAAATGTCGCTGGATGGTGGCGAGACGCAATCGGTTCGCCTGAGTGGCCGCGCGGTTGCGGCGCTTGCAACCGATTCAGCTTTGACCGAACTCAGCGGGCATATTCTGACGGTCACCGAGGTTCAAAACCGCTATAACCTTATTGATCCAGATTAGCCTCACTCGCCTGAGCGCGACTGACATCATCGATAAAGAACGACATGACCGCGTCATTAATCAGCGCCCTAAGGGCCGGGCGCGAGACCTCACCCGATAGACCAAAACGTTTGGCCAAGTTTGAAAATTGCGGGGCATCAGAATAATCAAAATGCTTGGTGCCAGCCTCTAACTGTTTTTTACCTTGAGGGGACGCGCTCAAAAACTTATCGAGTTTTTTGTAATTAATCGGATCGTCCCAAGCCGCCTGACCCAGATAATAAAATGGCTTGGGCGTGCCCGCCGTAATCACCTCGGGCGGCACAGGCACCATCCAACCATCCAAAGCCATTGATTTAGCCACTCGATCATCTTGCGCCGCCAACATGAGCGCTGTGGCGCCGCCAAAAGAATGGCCAAACACGCCGACGTCATCGGTTGCAATATTCGCCCACAGGCTGCCAGCCTCACCACTACGGCGGGCAATTTCATCCAGCACAAACACGAGATCCGCAACTCGGGTTTTCAACTGGGGTAATCGAAAAGCCCAAAAAGCATCTCCCGTCCGATTTTCGGTGTCCGATGACCGATAATCCGCAACCGTCCCATCGGCAAAGATCGTCAAATAAGCATCATAGGCGTGATCGACGCTGATTACGGTGATGCCGTGACTGGCCAAAAGCTCGGCTTGGATTGTATTCTGGTTTTTCATACCGCTTAGGCCGTGGGAAAACAAAACCAGCGGGCGCTTTTGGCTGTGCGGCAGCAACGGCGCATTCAACATCGAATTGGTTTGCACCCGCTGCATATGCGCCACCATAAACCGCGGCAGACCCGACTGATACGAAATCATATCCAAGCGACGTTCGGGATAGTCCAAGTAAGGCTGCCGGAGCGAATCATCGCTTACGCCTGCTGGATACCAAATTTGGCCGGCCAAACGGCGTTTATCCTTTGGGTCCTCGGTGAAGGGCTCCTGCCGCGCCCCATCGACCCATTCAAAATACTGCGTACCGACGGCGTGGGGGCCTGAAGGCACCGGCAGATCATCCAAAGGAAATACTTTCGAGACCAAGGTCGAGCACCCGGACCCCAGCAACCCCAAAATAACGGCGGCGATTGATTGAAATTTCATAATGGTCCTAGTCT